>JANXYI010000009.1 GCA_025350085.1 Deltaproteobacteria bacterium | reverse complement strand
AGCCGACGTTCTCCGGAACGATCGAAGCGTACACGTGATGCAGCTCGAGCTTCGCGAATCCGATCGCGTGCACCATCAACGCGAACTTGGTGCCGAGGCCTTTGCCCTGTTCGGTCGGCCGCTGTTTCCCCACATCCCGCTCTTCGTGCCCCTCGGCATCCTGCTGGCCACCGGCCTGTCCATGCCCGTGAGCTGGCTGTTGCGCGACAACAAGAACCCCCTCACGCGCAAGGACGACCAGCGCATGTCCTGGCTGGCCGCGTTGTTCATCATCTTTTTGGGACCGGTGCTGGGCGTGTTCTCCTGCCTGGGCCTGGGGCTGACTGTGGCCCTGGCGCGGGCCGTGGCCGCGGGCGGCATCAAGGCCACGATGTCCGGCGACGTGTTCCACTCAAACGTGGACCGCTCGCCCTCGGAGCGCCGCCTCCTGCGCGAGCGCGGCGGCCAGATCCTGATCCTGCGTCTGCACGGCTTCCTGTTCCTGGGCACCTTCTACGGACTGCTTAAGACCATCCGCGAGCGCATCGAGGCTGCCGGACCGGCAGGGCTCAAGTTCGTGCTGCTGGACCTGGACGCGGTGAGCGGCCTGGGCGGCTCGGCCCTGCACGGCTTCCGGCGCCTGGAGCAGCTGGCCCGCGAGCGCGGGCTGCGGCTCTACTTCACCAGCGTGCCCCTGGAGCTGGGGGAGCATCTGGAGGCGCTGGGCTGCCGCCTGGGCGACGAGGACGTCACCTGCCGCATCTACATGAATCTGGACTACGCCCTGGAGTCCTGCGAGGACCACATCCTGGCCGAGGCCGGAGCGATGGAGCAGCACCAGGACACCCTGGAGGAGCTGCTCACCGCCACCTTCCCGGAGCCCAGGCTGGTGCCCACGCTGGTCAAGTGCCTGGAGCGGGTGGAGGTGCCGAAGAAGAAGCACGTCATCCGCCAGGGCGACGTGTCCGACTCCATGTACTTTTTGCAGTCCGGCAAGGTGCATGTGGAGCTGGCGCTGCCGGGCGGCAAGCTCCTGCGCCTGAAGAAGATGGGCCCGGGCACGGTCTTCGGCGAGATGGGCCTGTACACCAGCGCCCCGCGCTCGGCCTCGGTCATCGCCACGGAGCGCTGCGTGGTCTACCGGCTCTCGGTGGAGCGCTTCCAGCTCATCCAGGACAAGGCCCCGCAGCTGGCCGCGGCCGTGAACCGCTTCATCGTGAACCTGCTGGCCGAGCGCGTGGCCGAGGAAAACGCCAAGACCCGCGCCCAGAGCTAGCTGTTCAGCCCTTCAGCACGGCCGTTTCACCCATCTCTTGCCGTCAGCCCCAGGCCGAAAGGTCGATCTTGTCGCGCTTGCGGTAGGCCGTGCCCTGGAAGGTGGCGATGGTCTCGCCGGCCTCGTCCTTCACCTCCACCACATAGGTCGACAGTGGACCGGCCGCCGCGGTCTCGCGCGCATGGGCGGTCAGCTCGCCGGAGAGGCCCGGCTTGCTGAAGGCGATGGTCATGTTGACCCCCAGCGCCAGCGTGCCGTGGGAGTTCGCCGCCGCGCCAAAGGCCAGGTCGGCCAGGGTGAAGATGGCCCCGCCCTGGACCACGTCCGCGCCATTGAGATGCTTGTCCTCGATGACCATGTGCGTACTGGCCGTGCCGTGCCCGATCTCAATGACCGAGATGCCCAGGCACTTGCACAGCCGGTCGCGGTTGTTGAAAAAGCGCTTCAGGCGCTCGAAGCGTTCGCTATCGCTCATATGCGCGGTCATCAGGTGTCTCCTCCAATATAATGGCCAGGTCAGGGCGTCGGCACCTCAGGCGTCGACAGGGCATCCCAGTGCGGGCAACCCAAAAAATGCGCAGGCGTTTTGGCCCGTGGCGGACCAGACCTCGGCCACGGGCAGGTTTTTCAGGCGCGCCACGGCCTGGGCCGTGAAGCCCAGCAGGGCCGGGTGGTTGCGTTTGCCGCGCCAAGGCTCGGCCGAGAGGTACGGGCAGTCGGTTTCGAGCAGCAGGCGCGAAAGCGGGATGGCGGCCACGGCGCGGTGCAGGGCCTCGTTCCTGGCGTAGCTCACCGGGCCGGGGATGCTCACATGCCAGCCGTGGCCCAGGATGGTCTCGGCTTGCCCCTCGTCGCCGCCGAAGCAGTGCCAGAGCAGCTTTTTGCCGGAATACCCCTCCCCCAAAAGCACGCGAAGCGTGTCGGGGAAGGCGTCGCGGCAGTGGATCACCGGCGCCAGGCCAAGGTCCAGGGCCAGGCCGAGCTGGGCCCGGAAGGCGCGTTCCTGCATGTCGCGCGGATGCCTGTCCCAGTAGAAGTCCAGGCCGATCTCGCCCACGGCCCTGAGGCGCGGGTCAGTCCCGAAGGCCCGGCCCATGGCCGCGACGGCCTTATCCGAATACTGGTCCGCGTTGCCGGGGTGGATGCCCAGCAGGAAGAAGACCTCGGGCCGCAGGGCAAAGAGGTGGCGGTTCTGCTCATAGGCCTCGGGTCCGAGGAACACGTTGCCGATGCGGGCCACGCCGCTTGATTGGGCGCGGTTAAGCAGCTCCTCGCGGTCCGCGTCGAACTCGTCCATGTCCAGGTGCGCATGGGAGTCCACGCCGCAAAGGGGCAGGCCGAGGGTCTCCGGCTCGGGCCGGGCTGTTTTGCTCTTGTTCGACATGGCTGGGGTTGGTCTTAGAGGGCGTCAAGGCGCTGCCAGAGGGCGAGTACGCTCGCGCGCTGGGCGTCCAGGGTGTAGGCCTGGGCCGTGGCCCGGGCGTTTGCGAGCACGGGCGCCAGGTGCGGGCTGCCGTCCAGGAACCAGCGGGCCCCAAGGGCCAGGTGCAGGGCCGCGCCCAGGATGTCGGCGTCCGCACTCCACAGGCCATTGCCGCCCCAGCCCACCTCGCGCAGGGGCCACCAGGGCTGGAAGGGTGCGGGGTCGGACCCAGTCGTGAGGGTCTGGGGCAGGGCCTGGCGCATGTAGTCCGCGCCGCCAAAGCCCATGTAGCCCACAGCCAGGCAGCCGCAGGCCATGGCCTCCAGCGGCGGCAGGGGGCAGCCCTCGGGAAAGCCCGTGGCCAGGAAGATGTGTGACGATTGCAGCGCCTCGGCCACGCCCTGGGCCGTCAGCCCGGCGATCTCCACCCACTCGCAGCGCGCGGCCAGCTCCTCGTCCAGCGCCGCGAAGGTCTCGCGGATCTGCTTGGCCAGGGCCTTGTTCTTGCGTGGCATGTAGGCGATGCGCACCTTGCCGCCAGCCGATACGTCCGGCTTGCGCTCCGGCGCGTGGAACAGATTGGTATCGATGCCCGGCCGCAGGATGGGCGCAGCAAAGTCCGTGGTGGCGGCTACGAACCGGGCCACAGGGTCGGACACGGCGAGAAATTCCACGGGCAGCCTGCGCCAGCTCACGCCCTCGGGCAGGGCGGACAGAAGATAGGCCCAGTTCTGGACGTAGACCAGGCAGCGCGCGCCCGCGTTCAGGCCCGGGGTCAGGGCATTGACCCAGCCCTCGGGCACCACCCACAGGTCGCCGGGCGTGAGGGCCAGCCTGTCCCAGGGCACCACAGGGGCATCGATGAAGGACTCTGAGGGCGTCCAGCCCGGCCCCTGGTCCGTCATCTCGCGCGGCACGAGGAAGGCCTCGCGGCCTGCTGCGGTGAGCAGCGCGGCCATGCGCCGCAGCACGGTGACGCCGCCAGCGGCCTGGCGCACAGGGGGCAGGAAGAAAAACGTTCTCATGGGCATGGGCAAACCACACTCCCTGGGCTTTGGCAAGCCGGGTCAGGCCTGGGTGATCTGGGCGGTGGAAAGCTGGCCGGACACGTATTCGGCCAGGGCCTCCTTCCAGGGCCGGGGGCGAGCGCCCGTGGCCCGGGCAAGCTCCGCGACATCGAGCACGGAATAGGGCGGCCGCACGGCCCTGGTGTTGTATTCCGAGGTCGGGATGGGCAGCACCCGGCAAGGAAGGCCAGCCAGGCGGATGGCCTCCGAGGCCAGGCCGAACCAGGTGGTTTCCCCGGAATTCACCGCGTGGAACAGTCCCTTGGCGCGTGCGCGCAGCAGGTCCACGGTCATCTGGCCCAGGTCCGGGGTGTAGGTGGGCGAGCCATGCTGGTCGTCCACCACCTTGAGCTCCGGCCGCTCGGCCGCGAGGTCCAGCATGCGGCGCACGAAGTTCATCTTGCCCGGCCCGAAGAGCCAGGCCGTGCGCAGGATGAGCAGATCCGGGATGCCCAGCTCCAAAAGCACGGTCTCGCCCGCCAGCTTGCTTGCCCCGTAGACCGACAGGGGATTGGTCTGGTCC
>JANXYI010000417.1 GCA_025350085.1 Deltaproteobacteria bacterium | reverse complement strand
TGAGGAAAGGCTTGCTACTGCCTTCGATGTCAGCACAACGCCAATCTTTGATGCCAACGGCAAATTGTTTGGCAGCGTCCATGTCATGCGCGACATCACGGAGCGCAAGCGCAACGAGGAGCTGCGCGAACACATCCAGCGCATCATCCAGCACGACCTGCGCTCGCCTGTCTGCAATGTCATCAACATTGCGGCCATGCTGCGCCAAGAAGCGAACCTGACTGCCGACCAGCTGGAGCTGCTGGGCTATTTCGAGATCTCCGGCGAGCAGATGCTGGACATGATCAACAACACGCTGGATTTGTACAAGATCGAGACCGGAAACTACACCTGCGTCCTGGAGAGCATCGACTGCCTGCCCATCGCGCAGGAGATAGCCGACAACCTGATGCGCATGCACCATTTCAGGAAAAAGAAGATCAAGCTGGTGCTCGAGGCTTCCGCCGATGGGCATCCGGAGGCCCTCTTGTGCCAGGGCGAAGCCCGGCTGTTGCGCACGGCCTTGCAGAACATCCTGGAGAACGCGCTGGAGGCCACCCCCACGGCCGTTCCCGTGACCATGAGCTTCCCCCCGGGCCCGGACTGCCGCATTATGGTGCTCAACCAAGGCATTGTGCCCCCGGACATCCGCGAGCGGTTCTTCGACAAGTACGTGACCCAGGGCAAGCACAAGGGCACCGGCATCGGCACCTATTCGGCGCGGATGCTGGTCCAGGCCATGGGCGGCGACGTCATCATGCGCACCTCGGACGCGGACAACGAAACTGTGGTCACGCTGGTCCTGCCCCGGTAGCCATTTCCGGCCAGGGCCCTGCGCCACACCTCCCGGGACCATGGACGCACGGCTAAAGGCCTGCGCGCCAGAAAACCGTCTCCGCACCCCTTTACGCCTGCACTTGTGTCTGAACAGACATACTTTGCCCAGAATATTCGAAAATCATTCTGCATTCCCTTGCCATATCCGCTCCCGCACCAGCCCCGGCCTTGCACCAGCCCTGCCTGCCTGTGCCGCCTGACTGCAAATATTTGCAGGAAGAGACGATTTTAATTGACTTCTCTGGGCTTATCGATGATGAGGTGAGGTAATGAGGCTTGACATGGATGGAACAGCAGCCCGGCAACGGGCAAACACGACAATGGACCCGGCTGCGTCCGGCCTGCCCTTTGCCGGGCTCGGCCTGGACCTGGCAAGGGTCCGGCGCAAGGTGTCCGGCCTGGTGCTCCGGGTCTTTCCAAGACAGCATCCCCCCCCTGATTCCGCCTTGCCGCGAGAGACCCCCCCTGCCCTCCGGATACGGCCTGCTGGTCAGGCTCAGCCGGGAAACCCGGGGCCGTTGACCTGCACACCAACCCAAGGAGGCTCTATGTCGCTTTCACGCCGAGGGTTCATCAAACTCTCCGCCGCCGCCGCCCTCACCTCCGCCTTCGGGGGGCTTGGCTACGCGGCCAAGCCCCAAGCCGCCAAGGCTGCGGTGGACCGCATCGCCCAACTCAAGCCCGAGTGGAGCAAGCAGACCACCAGCGTGTGCTGCTTCTGCGCCGTGGCCTGCGGGCTCATCGTCAACACTTCGCTTGAGACCAAGCGCGCCCTGAACATCGAGGGCGACCCCGAACATCCGGTCAACGAGGGCTCGCTCTGCCCCAAGGGCGGCAGCATCTGGCAGCTGGCCGAGGCCACCCCGCGCGTGACCAAGGTCATGTACCGCAAGCCCTACGGCACCAAGTGGGAGGTCAAGACCTGGGACTGGGCCATCGAGCGGATCGCCCGGCGCGTGAAGCGCGACCGCGACGCGTCCTTTGAGGTGAAAAACGCCAAGGGCCAGCTGGTCAACCGCTGCGAAGCCATCGCCCATGTCGGCTCCGCCGCCCTGGACAACGAGGAGTGCTGGACCCTGCAGGCCTTCATGCGCTCCCTGGGGCTCACCTACATCGAGCACCAGGCGCGCCTGTGCCACGCCTCCACCGTGCCGGCCCTGGGCGAGAGCTTTGGCCGCGGGGCCATGACCAACCACTGGATCGACCTGAAGAACAGCGACTGCATCCTGATCATGGGCAGCAACGCCGCAGAGACCCACCCCATCTCCTTCAAGCATGTCACCCGCGCCATGGAGGCCGGGGCCACGCTGATCCACGTGGACCCGCGCTACACCCGCACCAGCGCCAAGGCCGACATCTTTGCCCAGCTGCGCTCCGGCACGGACATCGCGTTTCTCGGCGGCATGCTCAACTACATCCTGGAAAACGACCTGATCTTCAAGGAGTACGTGGTCAACCACACCAACGCCTCGTTCATCGTGGGCCCGGGCTACGACTTCAAGGACGGCCTGTTCAGCGGCTTCAACGAGGCCACCCGCAGCTACGACCGCTCCAAGTGGGCCTTTGCCTACGACGAGGCGGGCATCCCCCGGCGCGACAACACGCTCAATGACCCGCGCTCAGTGTACCAGCTTTTGAAGAAGCACTACGAGCGCTACACCCTGAAAAACGTCTCCGACACCACGGGCACGCCCCAGGACAAGCTGCTCGAGGTCTACAAGGCCTTCAGCGCCACGAACAAGCCGGACAAGTCCGGCACGTGCATGTACGCCCTGGGCTGGGCCCAGCACACGGTGGGCGCGCAGAACATCCGCGCCATGGCCATGGCCCAGCTGCTGCTCGGCAACATCGGCGTGGCTGGCGGCGGGGTCAACGCCCTGCGCGGCGAGTCCAACGTCCAGGGCGCCACGGACCATGCGCTGCTCTACAACAGCCTGCCCGGCTACTTCCCGGTGCCCGTCGCCACCGACGCCACCCTGGCCGACTACCTGAAGCGGATCACGCCGGTGTCCAAAGACCCCATGAGCCTGAACTACAAGAAGAACACGCCCAAGTTCGTGGCCAGCCTGCTCAAGTCCATGTTCAGGGACGTGGAGCCCGCCCAGGCCTACGACCGGCTGCCCAAGCTGCAGCCCGGGCAGGACGCCTCCTGGCTCACGCTCTTCGACGAGATGCTCAAGGGCCGCTTCAAGGGCCTGTTCGCTTGGGGCATGAACCCGGCCTGCTCCAGCGCCAACGCCGGCAAGACCAGGCAGGCCCTGCAAAAGCTCGACTGGCTGGTCAGCGTCAACCTCTTCGAGAACGAGACCGGCTCCTTCTGGAAGGGCCCGGGCGTGGCCCCCGGGAAGACCAAGACCGAGGTCTTCCTGCTGCCGGCCTGCGTGTCGGTGGAAAAGGAAGGCTCGGTGACCAGTTCCGCCCGCTGGATGCAGTGGCGCGTGCCCGGGCCCGAGCCCCTGGGCCAGTGCAAGCCCGACGGGGAGATCATGGTCGAGCTGGCGCGGAAGCTCCAGGAACTCTACAAGAAGGAGGGCGGGCCTGCGGCCGAGCCCATCCTGAACCTGAACTGGGCCGACATGACCGAAAAGGGCGTCTACTCCGGCCAGGCCACGGCCCGGCTCATCAACGGCGCCTACACCCGCGACGTGACTGTGAAGCTGCCCGACGGCAGCGAGAAGACCTGGAAGGCTGGCACCCAGGTGCAGAGCTTCGGCGATTTGCGCGACGACGGCTCCACCACCGGCGGCTGCTGGATCTACACCGGCTCGTACATCGCCAGCGATCCGCAGAAGGGCAACCTGGCCATGCGCCACTCCAAGGCCCAGACCCCGGAGCAGGCGCGCGTGGGCCTGTTCCCCAACTGGACCTGGAACTGGCCGCTGAAC
>JANXYI010000400.1 GCA_025350085.1 Deltaproteobacteria bacterium | reverse complement strand
ACTTCGACAAGGCCTTTGCCCGGGCCAGCGCCGTTTGCGCCCAGACGCCGCTGGCCGGACACCTGGAGCCCGACGTGCCGGTGCTTAAGCCCGGCGACCCGCTGCCCGTGGTGCTGGAGCTCTTCCTGCGCCGCAAGCGCGGCTGGGCCGTGGTGGAGGAGAACGGCGCGGTGCTCGGCGTGGTCCTGGTGGCCGACCTCTACCGCGCGCTCGCAGCCGACATGCTTTAGCGCGCCAGCCGGGCGGCCCCTGCGGGGGCCCCTCGTTGGGCGTCGGGGCACACAAAAGCCCCGGAACCGCGCAGGTTCCGGGGCTTTTGTGTTGTCCGCCGGGCGTTATTTTACGGGCTTCAGGCGCACGGCCGTGCCGTAGCAGGAGTAGTACTTGTCGCCCTCGGGGTGGAAGGCCACGGTCTCGCGGTAGCCGAGCACCGCGTCGGCGTTGACCTCCAGCGCCTGGGCGATGAGGCCGTAAAAGGCGTTGTCAAAGGTGTAGCTGCGGCAGACGATGAGCCCGAAGGTGCCCAGGATCTCGCGTCCGGGCACGGAGTCGATGGTCACGATCTTGAAGCGCCCGGCCATGTAGTGGTCCTTGGCGAGGCCCAGGCGCGGATCGTTCTTGGGCTCCTCCTCCACGGGTTTGGTCTTGCGGCCGCCGCTGTTGAATATGGCCATCACGCCTCCTCGCCCTTGCGCGCCGGGGGGGCGTCAAATGGAACGCTCCGCCGCTGTCCGCGCCTGTGTTCCGCACCCTGTAGCCCAACCTCGGCCCCTCTATCAAGGGCTAACAGGCCTACGGCTCCACCTGGACCACAAAGGCCTGGTCCCACTTCAGCACGGCCGCAGCCGCCTGGCGCACGTCCTCGGCGCTGAGCTTCTGGGCCTGCTCCACGAGCTTGAGCTCCGCGTCGCGGGGGAAGCCTTGCACCAGCGCCCCGGCGGCCTCGCGGCTGCGGGAGAGCAGGGCCTGGCGATCCTGGTAGTATTCCCCGGAGAGGATGTTCTTGGCGCGTTCAAGCTCGGCCTCGGGCAGGGCGCTCACGCCGATGCTTGCTGCGGCCTTGCGGAAGCCTTCGAGCGCCTGGGGGATCTTGTCCGGGTCCGAGGCGATGTAGAAGGCCATGAAGCCGGCCAGCTTGCCCTGGGAGAGGAAGGCCGTCACCGTGTAGCCCAGGCCCTGGCGGTCGCGCAGATCGCGGAAGAGCAGGCCGCTCTGGCCGGCCAGGGCTGCGCGCAGGACCGACAGTCGGGCGCTGGCCTCCTGGTCCGCGCGGCCCGGGGCCGGGAAGACCACCAGCAGGTGCGACTGCTTGCGGCCCTTGAGGCTCAGGACCTTGTTTGTCTTGGGGTTCCAGGCCGGGGTCTTCAGGCTGTAGCCCTGGGCCGCCTCGTGCAGATCCTTTTCCAGGGCCAAAGCAAAGGCCTGGACCTGGGCCTCGTCGAACTGGCCGCAGACCGAGAGCACAAAGCGCTGGCGCGACTGCCGCGCCCAGAACCCCCTGGCCTGGGCCGCGGTCATCCTGGCCACGGTCTCGGCCTGGCCCAGGCGCTTGAAGCTGTGCGGGGCGCTTTCGTACAGGATGCCCGGCAGGTTGCGGAAGAGCAAGCTCACGGGCTGGTCCTCGCTGCGCTTGATGGCGTTCAGCTGGTCTTCCTTGGCGCGGGCCAGCTCCTTTGGCGCAAAGGCCGGGCTGGTGAGCGTCTCGCGCACGAGGCCCAGCATGTCCGCGCTGAAGCGGCTGGGGAACTTGGCGTTCAGGCTGAAGGTCTCGCTGCCCGCGCCCGCGCCCAGGCTCGCGGCCCGGTCGGCGAGGAAGTCCTCCACCTGGTTGGCGCTGCGCGTCTTCGTTCCCCGCGTCAGCAGCGAGGCCGCGAGCGTGGCCAGGCCCTGCTCCGAGGGCGCAAGCAGGCCGTCGCCGCCGGGCCAGGCCAGGGACAGGGCCGTGTAGGGCAGGGTCGTGTCGGGCAGGAGCACCAGGGTGCCGCCGCCGGGCAGGGCCACCTGGCGCTCGGCCTGGCGGCTGGCGGCGCTCATCTGGCCCTGGGCCAGGGCCTTGCCCGGCCAGCGCGCCTGGAGCGTGGCCAGCAGCGGGGCGGCCTCCACGCTCACGCCCTCGGGGGTGAGCACGGCCACCGAGAGTTGTTCTGGCCGGAAGAATTCGCGGTACAGAATGGTGAGCTCCGCGCGGTCCAGGGCCGCCACGGCCTGGAGATAGTTGGTCTCGCCCTGGGGGCCGTTCTCAAAGGCGTACTGCTGGCTGATCTTCCCGGCCAGGCCAGAGAGCGTTTCCTTGCTCAGGAACAGCCCGGCCTCGATGTTCGTGCGGGCTCGCGCCAGTTCCTGGTCGGTGATGGACGCGGGATCAAAGGCGGCCAGCTCGCTTGTGAGCGCGTCCCAGAACTCCGGCAGCTTGTCCGCATCGAGCACGGCGCTGACCATGAGCATTCCGGAGCGCTCCTGATTGCTGCTGCCCACGCTGATGGTGTCCACCAGGCGCCTGTCGTACTTGAATGTGCGGTACAGCCGGGAGGTGTCGTCGCCGCCCAGGATCTGGGCCAGCACGTCCAGCCCGGCCATCTTGGCCGAGAGGAAGTCCGGGGCCGGGAAGGCCAGCCCCAGGTGCAGCTTGTTCCAGGGGCCGGGCACCACGGTCAGGCGCGGCGTGCCGGCCTTGGGCGCGGGAAAGGGCACGGGCGGAATGATCCGGTTGGTGTTCTGCAGGCCGCCCAGCAGGCGCTCGGCCTCGGGCACGACCTCGGCCGCCTTGACCCGGCCCACCACGCAGAGCAGCATGTTCTGCGGCTGGTACAGGGGCGCGATATACTCGCGCATGGACTGGCTGGTGACGGCACGCACGGTGTCGGTGAAGCCGATGACCGGCCACTCGTAGCTGGTGCCGACCCAGAGCATCTTCTGCAGGGTCTGAAAGAGCATGTTGCCCGGGGTGTCCTCGCCGCGCTTGAGCTCGGCCAGCACGACCTCCTTCTCGCTCGTGAGTTCCCTGGGGTCCAGGGTGGGCTTAAGCGTCATGTCCACCACCGTGGCCAGGCCGAGCTTCCAGGCCTGGTCCGGCACCTCGACGTAGTAGGTGGTGTGGTCGAAGCTGGTGCCCGCGTTCAGGCTGCCGCCCGCGGCCTCGATGCGCCGGGCCACCTCGCCTGCGGGCATATCGCCCGCGCCCTTGAAGACCATGTGCTCCAGCACGTGGCTGATGCCCGCCTGGGCGGGCGTCTCGTAGGCCGAGCCCGCGTGCACCAGGATGCGGATGTTCGCCAGCGGGAAGCGGTCGTCCTCGCGCACCAGCACGGTCATGCCGTTCTTCAGGCGCACCAGGGTGTTGCCCGCGCCGGGAACCTCCGTCGGGAGGGTTGCTGTGACGTCGGCGGTGGCCGGGACCGAGCGTACGGCCGATTTCTTCGGGGCAGCCAGGGCGCTGGCCGCCAGGAGCAGCACAAGGATCGGGGCGAGCCAGGACAGGGTGCGGCGCATGGGGGGCTCCTTCGCAAAAATGGCGGGTTGCTGGCGCGGTTCTGGGGGGGTGATGCCGGGTGACAGGATAAACGTCCGGGCCCGGCGCGGCAAGGGCCGGTTCCGGGCCATGCCGGGTGCCCAAAAGGCGTTCAGACCGGGACGGGAGTTTTCCCGCCCCGGTCTGACGCAGATGACCCGGCGCCTACACGCAGGGTCTGTGGGCGATCAGCCGCCCATCGTCCTTGCCTCAGCCGTGGATGAGGTAGAACGCGGCGATTCCGACGCTGCTGAGCAAAAAGCAGCTGACAAGAACCGTGGTCAGCTTCTCGTCCTCAATGGCCGGACCCTGGCCGCTGTTGCTCTTGGAGAGCAGGAAGCCCAAGGCCAGAAAAATCACGACGTCAAAGATGCCGTGCGTCACCCAGTGGTGCACGGTGACGGCCTTCATGAACTTGAGCAGGCCCTCGTTGAGTTCCTTGGCGATGACCAGAAGCGTGCTGAGGATGCTGGTGATGGCCACGGACAGGGCAAAGCCCCTGGTATTGGCGTTCAGTGTGGTACTCATGGCCTTAACCTCCTACCACGGGCAGCAGGGCGACCTTGGCCCCCATGCTGATGATTGCTCCAGCGCCTTCCACGCCCACCCCGGTCAGGACGAGCAGGGCCGCAATCCACAGCACGAGCTGGCGCGCGGGCTTGGAGCCGATGAGGTCATTGCCTGCGGCGATGGGCAGGAGCGTCGCCAGAAGCAACAGGGCCATGAGCACGTGTTCCTTGGTCTCCATGAAAAAGTCGTGGGCGAACGGCCAGGGCCCCTTGAGGATGTAGCCCTTTTCCGGGGCATAATGCACCACGTACCACCAGCCGCCGATAAGGTACGTCACCCATATCAGGACCGCCACCGCGCGGCTCATGAGCCGGATGCGTTGCAGGTTCAGCGCGCAGGCGCTCAGGGTGTCGACATACACGAAGCCTGCGGCCAGGATGAAGAACATCCCGAGCAAGGCGTGCAGCATCAAAATAGCAAGCGTCATTGCTTTACTCCTTTGTGTGCCGGTTCATTTTCGTTGATGCCTCGTGAGCCAGCGGGCGGTCTGGAGGCGTTGGGTTCAGGCTTGGCCGGAAAAACGGGCGATCTGCCATTCTGAGGGGGGTGTGTCGTTGGCTCATCTCCTTGTTGTTCTGCCAGACGGCTGGCTGGTTCCTGAACTTCGAGGGTCTGACTGTCAGGTGAGTGAGTGCTCAGCTTCTCTTCATATAGCACAGGATTTCTGTTTTGGAAAGGGTCTGGGCACAATATTGTCGCTCTTTCAGTCGTCGCAACAGGCTGTCGGGTCCCAGCCCAGAGCCGGGCCTTGCCACGGCGTTGACCGCACCCGCCCGGGCGCTTATGCCTGACGGAAATCACGGAGGAAGCCTCGGCTTCCGGTGGAGGTCCTGTGCTGCGCCGCGTCTTTGGTTTCCTGCTCCTTGCCCTGCTGCTGGCCGCTGGGCCGTGCCCGGCCCTGTGCGCCGAGGTGCTGCCTCCTGCACAGCCAGGGCTACCGCCCGAAGCCGCCCTGGACCTGGCCGTGCTGCGCGCGAGCTATCCCGGCGCCGTGCAGGGCCTGGAACAGAACGCTGCCGGATGCCTTGAGCTCGTGCTCACAAGCGGCCAGCGCCTGGCCTACGACGACGGGCTCCCGCGCGACGCCCGCCAGGCCCTGGACACCCCGGACCTGCGCACCATGCTGGCCCAGGTCTATCCGCTCGGCCCGGTGGACGAGGCCAGCGCGCATCCGCAGCCAAGCTTCGACCCTGGCCGCGTACGCATGCAGAGCTTCTTCGAGGCCCTGTACGGCCACACCGAGTCCCAGGTGCGCGGGAACTGCGCCACGGTGCGCTTCGACAACCACGGCGTGGCCTTCACTTCCCGCTTCGGCGCGGCCCAGGCGCTCGCGCGGGTCTGGCAGCGTCTCGCGCCCCTGCTTCCGGAACACCCCGAGTGGCTGCGCGTGCTGCGGCCGCTGGGCGGCACCCTGGCCTGGCGGCGCATCGCAGGCACCAAGCGCCTGAGCATGCACTCCTTTGGCCTGGCCATCGACCTGAACCCGCACCTGCCGTACTGGCGCAGCGAACCGCACCCCGAAACCGTGGCCTCGCAGCGCCAGGCCTTTCCGCCGGAAATCCTAGCCGCCTTCGAGGCCGAGGGCTTCATCTGGGGCGGCAAGTGGGCCAGCTTCGACCTCATGCACTTTGAGTATCGGCCCGAACTTGTGCTCAAGGCCCGGATGCTCAACGGCCAAAGCCAATAGCCTCCGACGGCCGGGGGCCCCTTCGGGGTTCATAACGCCCCCCGAACCCCCTGCTTCCCACTACCCACACAAGCCGAAAGGGCTGGATCAGGTTCCTCCTGATCCAGCCCTTTCGGCACAATGGGGGGGGCTGGGGGGCCTCAGGCCCCACAGAAGAATCCAGGTCAGCGCGGGGTCTTGCCGGGCGGGTGCTGGAGCAGTTCGGGCAGGGCCAGCACAAAGACCCGGTCCCAGCGTTTGCCCGTGACGTAGAGGGCGCGCGTGTGCGGGTCATAGGCGATGCCGTTGGCGACCTCGGAGGCGGGGGCCAGCTCCCGGCGCAGGGGCGAGAGGTCCAGCCAGGCCGCCACCTGGCCCGCGTCTTTCGATCCTGGCGGGCGGATGACCGCGATGCGGTCCTGGCCCAGGACATTGGCCAAGAGCCAGCCCTCGATCCATTCCAGCTCGTTCAGCTCGCCCAGCGGGGTCTGGCCCTCGCGCACGGCCAGGCGCCCGGTCTCGGCCAGGGCCAGCGGCTCAAGCAGGCGCAGGGTGTCCGACCCGTCGCTCAGGATGAGCCGTTTTCCGTCCCAGGTCAGGCCCCAGAGCTCGCCGCGCAGGCGGAGGCGGGAAAGCTGCCGCAGGCTGCCGGGGTCGTAGGTCAGGATGAGCCCCTCGCGCCAGGTGAGCTGCACCAGCCGGGGTGAGCTGCCGGGTCGCGCCGGGGCCAGCGCCAGGCCCTCGCCGAAGATCCGCGGCGCAAGGCGCGCCAAAGCCAGGACGCGGCCTGTTTCCGGGTCAACGCGGCGCAGGGAGGACTGGCCGTAGAGGCCGGTGCTCTCGATGAGCTGGCCCTGGTGGAAGATGAGGCCCTGGGTGAAGGCGCCCGGGTCGTGGGGCAGGCGCTTCAGGACGTTTACGGCCAGGGTTGGCGCTGCGGGGTCCGCGCCCTCGCCGGAGGCGGCCTGGGCCGGGCTGGCGATGCCCAAGGCCATGCCCAACGCGATGAGCAGGGCGAGAACCAATGCGCTGCCCGTTGGACGGCCCGGTGTTGCGCGGCGGCGGGTCATTCTAACTCCGGGGGGCGCAGGCGGGCGTCTCGGCGTGGGCCAGGGGCAGGCCCCGGGTCTCGGGCGGCTGGTCGGCGGGCATAGGGCGCTACTTGTGCATGATGATGTCGCCGTAGATGACCTTGCCACGGCCAGCTCTTTGGGCCGGGGCGCTTGGTGCGGAGGGGCTCTCGGCCTGCTTCAGAGCTTGCATGGCGGCCTGGGTCTGCTGTTCGCTGGCGCGTATGGACTGGTTCATGGCGTTGACTGCGGTGATGGGGTTCAGGGAGGGCGTGGCGGCGGTGCTGAGGTCCGTGCCCTCCTTGGCGGGCGGAGCTGCGCCCAGGGCAGCGCTGTGGAGCGCGAGGGCGAGCAGGGCGGCCAGCAGCAGTCGGAAGGCGTGGCGCATGGGCGTCTCCTTAGGGCATCAGGGCCATGGCCGCGATCTCCTCGGCCGTGAGCAGGCGTTTAAAGAGATACACCTCGTCGATGTAGCCGTTGAAGCCCCTGAAGGGGGCGGATTGGTTGTCCTCCGCGCCGATGAGGAGCGGGCCTGCCGTGTTCTGCGCCGCGCGGGCGTTGGCGTTGGTGGCGATGCTGCTGAGCGTGCCGTTGATGTAGATGGCCAGGACGTCTGCGCTCCACTGGGCGACCACATGGTACCAGCGGTTGGCCGCTGGCAGGGCCAGGGATTCCACTGTGACCGTGTTGCCATTGTTGTTGCCGTAGCGGATCAGCAGTTGCAGCTTGCCCCCCGAGGACAAGCGCAGGCCATAGGCCTCGTCGGACTGGTTGTTCCTGTCGCCCTTGTGCAGGATGTGCGTGTCGTCCGAAGCCGCACCCAGCGTGGTCGGGAAGATCCAGGCCGCGATGGCCCCGGTGGTGGTCAGGTCCAGGCTGGCCGCGTCGGCGACGGTGACCCGGCCCGCATCGGCCGCGAAGCTGAGCGCCTTGCCGTAGGAGTAGCTGGCCGGGGTCACCACGGGCACATTGGCTGCGGCGGGGACGATGGTGCCGGGCATGGTGGCGTTGGCGTTGGGCACGTTGGTCCCGCTGACGGCGTTCATGTTCCAGTACGACACGTAGTCGTTGGGGATGGTGAGGGTGTCGGCCGCATTCTTGAACGAGAGGTTGAAACCGGTCAAGGCGACCCTCTGGGTGGCGGCGCCGGTGGCCTCGGTGAAGCCGACGATGACCTTGGCCAGCTGGGCGTGCAGCGCCGGGGTGAGGAAGACGACCCGGTACATGTCGGGCGCTTCAGTGGTGTAGTTCGCGTTCACGTTCTGGTAGGCGCTGGAGACCGTGCCGGTGTGCACCCAGGTCTTGATGTCGTACGCGTACTCGCCGGCAGAATTCTTCGTGCCCAGGCGGGAGAGCTCGTAGCGGAATTTGTACTGGGTGCCGTCCTTGAGCCAGGTCCCGGCCGCCTTGTGGAAGTAGCCGTAGCGGCCGTCGCCATTGCCGTCGAGGTCCGAATAGGAGATGGGCTCGCTCGCATTGCCCGCCCCGGCGCTGCCGGTGGAGTCCACGGCATGCCGGTTGTCGTCGTAGGTCGTGGAGGTGATCTGGGTTCCGTTCTTGTTGAAGCTCACGGAGGCGTCGCTGCCCCAGAACACATAGGCCAGATGATCCGCGTCGCGGTTCCCTGTGGTCTGGTCCGTGTTGAGATAGTCGGTGTCCGCCCGGCTGTCGGCGTTGTAGACCGGGGTGTTGGCCTTGTTGCGCCAGGTGTCCAGCTCCAGGCCGATCTTGGGCGGCCGGAGGCCGTCCACGGCCGCGTTCGGCCCAGGGCCGGCCCAGCCCATGAGCTCGCCCATGTCCGGGTCTCCGCCGCAGGAGGTCACGGTGTTCGTTAGGCCGCTGATGACCCCGAAGACCATGCCGTCGGCGTGGGAGGTGCTGTTCCACTGGGTCTCGAAGTAGCTCCGCAGCCCGTAGGTCATGGTGCAGACCCCGTTCAGGCAGCTGGTGGAATTGCCCGAGTACCAGATGGCGGCGGCGGTCCGCCCCTGCCCGATGATCCCCATGTAGATGGTGTTGCCCGAGACGGAGATGGGGCCTGCTCCCCCCATGACGTTGATTGTAAGGCCCTGGGCCAGGCTGTCGGGGAAGATCTCGCCGCTGCCGCTCGCCGCAGGCACGTTCACCGAGGCCGAGGCCTGGGTGGAGGTGCTGGGCAGGAACACCGCGCCGCCACAGGCGCTGCCCGAGGAGGAGACCTGGGCGATGCCCGAGCCGCCCGAGGTGACGGTCAGGGTGAAGGCGAGGCCCTTGGCGGCGTCCACTGTGTAGGTCTGGCCGTTGAGCGCAGCGATCAGGGCCATCAGCGTGGCCTGGTCCGTGGCCGTGCGCAGCCGCGCCATGGCGTAGCGCACGCCGCTCTCGGCCATGAGCCGGGCCTGGGTGGAGCAGTTGGGCGAGCCCACGCCCAGGATGGATGCGCCGAAGCGGGTGGCTCCGGCCATGGCCATCACGCCGAAGACCACCAGGGCGAGGACAAGATAGACGACCACGGTGCCGCGCTGGCGCTCCAGGCGGATGCCTTCGCCGGGGTGTGTCGGATTCTGGCGCTGCATAGGAGTCCCCTAGGAGGTCACGGGCGTGAGGGTGTTGCCGCGCGGCTTCACGGTGATGGTGAAGCGCTCGCCCGCGGGCGCGTTCTGCATGGTGAAGGTCACGGAGAAGGTGCTGCCCCGTCCGGTGCCGCTGAAGCTCATGGTGCAGGAGCTGAGCCCGCTGATGAGGGTGTAGGCCGTGCCTCCGGCCGTTGGGGTCAGGGTGATGGCGTTGTTGGCGTACGCAAGCGTGCGTGTGCCGGGCAACGCCGTCTGGGCGGTGGTGTAGACGATGCTTGTCCCGCCCAGGACCTGGGCCGCGCCTCCTGCGCCGATGCCGCCGTTCACGTCGCGCAGTTCCAGCGCGATGCGCTCCAGGGCGATCTGGGCGATGGTGCCCGTGTTGTCGGCATTGCGGGCGGCGAAGAAGCCTTTTGCGCCGAGCGAGATGACCGTGGCCACGCCGATGCCGAGGAACCCGAGGATCACGATGCAGGCGATGAGTTCGATGAGGGTGAAGCCGGGCGATCTCTGCATGGGGGGCCTAAAAGTCCACCGGGTTGTCGGAGGTGGCGTTGGTGCGCGCCTGGGTCAGCAGCGTGGTGTAGGCGGTGTTGCCCACGGTGACGGTGACGGTGAGGGTGCGCACGGAGTTCCAGGTGGCGTCGGAGATAACCACGGTGCTGTTGGTGGTATAGCTCCCCTTCAGGTTGTTCAGGGCGGTGGAGGTGTCGGTGCTGTTGTTCATCACGTTCGTGTAGTTGGCCATCACGGCCTCCAGGGCCGTCTCGGCGTCGCCGGCGTCGCTGGCAATGGTGGCCGGATTGCTTGCGCGCAACAGCTGCGTGCCCATGAGGTTCACGACCAGGGCCCCAAGAAGGCCGACCACGAGGACGATGACGATGACCTCGATCAGGGTGAAGCCCAGGGCTCGGCGCGCGGCGCGGACCTGCGGCATGGGGGGGCGCTCAGGGCACATAGCCGGTCTCCGGGGTCAGGGTCAGGGTGCCGCTGCCCCCGCCCGCCGTGATGGCGAGGGTCGCGGGGGCGGCAAGCTTGGTGTTCACGCTGGCCGAGGTGTAGGATGTGTAGGGGATGCCGAAGCCGTCGAAGTAGAAATAAGTGGACACGGGGGCGATGGCCAGGGTCATGGTCATGCCCTTGCCAGCCAGGGAGATCAGGCTGCTGGTTTCGCCGGGCAGGCTAAGGCGCGCGGCGGTGCTGGCCGGGCTGGTGCTGTTCCAGGCGAAGGCCCAGTAGTTGGTGCCGTCGCAGGCGAAACCGTACACGCTACCGGTCTTCAGGGCCCGGAGCTGCAGGAAGCGGATCTGGGAGCGCACCTCGGACATGCGCGCCAGCTCCGAGCCGCTCAGGGTGCCGGTGTTCGTGGCGACCACCGCGGACAGGATGCCCAGGATGACGATGACGGTGATCAGCTCGATGAGCGTGAACCCGCCCGCGCGCAGGGGCTTCCCGCGTGCGCCCTGCTGCTCTGCCGGGTGGTCCCTGTGGGTCATGCCGGGCCTCCGGTCTGGAGGTGTGCAATATTGGCGCCTGCACACTCTTAAGCAAATCATGCCGCCCTGCGGGGGGGGCGGGCTCACGCCTTGCGGATTTCCACGTAGCCGGAGGTGATGGAGCGGATGTGCTGCTCGCGCTTGAGCTCCACGTCCAGAAGCTTGGGCGAGGTGAAGAGCACCTCTTCCTTCTGTTTGCCGGGGCCGAAGTAAACGAGCTGAAAGCTGTCGGGCTGTTTGGTCTTGCTCATTGG
>JANXYI010000392.1 GCA_025350085.1 Deltaproteobacteria bacterium | reverse complement strand
ACCGCCCACGGCGGCGCGGCCACGGCAGGCCAGCTCATGACCGTTGACGCCACGAACCTGGGCGGCTACAGCTCGGCCTTCACCTTCGACGGCTCCCACATCACGGACACCGACCACCCGCTGGACGTGTCCGTGGTGCTTTTCGGGGCCGAGGGGCACGTCGACATCACCGGCGGCGCGGGCAACGACACCATCCACGCCGTGGGCGGGTACGAGACGCAGATCACCGGCGGCGCCGGGGCCGACCACCTCTACGCCGCGGGCGGGTACAACGTCTTCCACTTCAACACCGGCGACGTGGCCGCAGGCGAGACCATCACCTCGCACATGAGCGGCGGTTACAACCCCGGCACCGTCATCTCCGTGGATTCGTCCACCGACTTCACCAGCCTGTCCGGCCTGACCATCGACGGCCCGGGCCTGCGCGAGCTGGACATCAAGGGCGAAGGCACCTACGCCATGTTCAAGGTTGAGCACCTCACCGGGGCCTGGACCATTCATGGCGACAGCACGAACCAGGACTTGAGGCTCTATGCCCCGAACGGCGTGGCCAGCGTCGACATCTCCCAGTTAAACTTCCAGAACTGGGAAAGCACCAGCACCGTGGCCCTGCATGGCGGGACCACCATGGGCGGCGAGGACCTGTTTAACATCTCGAACATCTTCCTCTCCAGCGTGGCCATAACTGCCGATGCCAATCATCTGGACGGGATGTCCGGGCTGCACGTGCATGGCGGCGAGGGCACGAACACCGTCAGCTTCCAGGGCGCCGGGTACGGCGTCTCCGTGGACCTCGGGGCGGGCACGGCCATCGTCACGGACAACTCCAACAACTTCACGGACTATCTGGCGAACATCCAGAACGTCATCGGCACCAGCCACAGCGACGCCATCACCGGCGACAGCCACGACAACGTCATCGAGGGCTACGGCTCCGTTGACATGAACTCAGGCGACGGCAGCCAAAGGACGCCGTACGTGGGCGACATCCTGGACGGCGGCAGCGGGCACGGAGCAAATGGCGACACCGTGTCCTACGAACACCTGACAACGGCCATTCCTGGAGTTTACGGCCTGAATGTGGACCTGGCTGCCGGAACCGCGACCTACCAGGACGGTAACGGCTATCACCAGGACAGCATCGCGCACTTCCAGAACATCACCGGCAGCTCCGGGGACGACGTGCTCACCGGCGACGCCTACTCCAACACCATCCACGGCGGCGCGGGCAACGACACCATCTACGGCGGCGAAGGCTCAGACCACATTTACGGCGACGCTGGCGTGAACACCGTGACCTACGCGCCGCTCATGACCGGCGTCCTGGTGAACCTCTCAAGTGATATGGTCACCTTCAATAGCGTTGAGTATGGCGCGCACACAGCCAGCTACCTCGGCGTCCATGCTGGCGTCGACACCCTGACCGACATCCAGAATGTCCTCGGCACGCACTACGCCGACTTCATCACCGGCGACACCCACGACAACGTCATCGAGGGCGGGGGCAACAGCGTGGGCGTGACTGACGGGGGCCACGACGGCACGGCAGCGCTCCCCTTCCTGGGCGACTCCCTGGTCGGCGGAGGCCATGCGGACGGCACGAGCGGCGACACGGTGTCCTACGAGCACATGGGCATGGGCGTCACCATCGACCTGGTCAACGGCTATGCGCAATACCACACCGGAACGAACGACTATTTCGCCGACGCGGTCGTGGGCTTCCAGAACGTCATCGGCTCGCACTACGCCGACACCATCATCGGGAACGGCGGCGACTGCGTCATTGAGGGCATGGACAATACGCTGAGCCTCGGGCATGCGGGCGACACCCTGGACGGCGGCGTCGGCTCCGGCGTGCATACCGTGAGCTACGAGCACCTGGGTGAGGGCATCCGCGTGTACCTCGGCGATGGTGGCGCGGAATACTTGACGAGCGGTACCATTGACGACCTGAGTAATTTTCAGAACGTCATCGGCTCACACTACGCGGATGACATCACCGGCGATGGCAACGACAACGTCATCGAGGGCCTGGGCAACACTCTGAGCGCCGGGCATGCGGGCGACACCCTGGACGGCGGCACTCACGGAGCTTATGGCGACACCGTATCCTACGAGCACCTGGACGTCGGGGTCAGCGTGTACCTGGACACCACCGCCCACGGCGGCCATCAGGCCGCAGAGTATACCTACGACGGCGGCAGCAACTATATCGATGACCATCTCGATAAATTCCAACACATCATCGGTTCGGCCCACAACGACGTGCTCATGGGCAGCAGCGAGGACAACGTCATCAGCGGCGGGGCTGGCAACGACACCCTCTATGGGTATGACTCCAACGACACCATGTCCAGCGGCGGCCATGACACCCTCCTGGGCGGCGACGGCAATGACACGCTCCACGGCGGCTGGAGCAACAATCACATGGACGGCGGCAACGGCACGAACACCGTGGACTATTCCGACGCGCAGCACGCCGTCACCGTGGACATCGGCACCCTCCACACCGCCGTCGTTTCGGTCGTCAATTTCACAGATACCCTGACCAGCATCCAGAACATCACCGGCAGCCTCTATGCGGACCACCTCACCGGCGACAGCAATGACAACGTCATCCACGGCGGCGGCGGGGCGGACACCATCTACGGTGGCGGCGGAGCCGGTCACGACACCATTTACGACGATGGCACCGCCGTCGCGATGCACAGCGGCGCCAACAGCTCCGACTCCACCGGCTCCGCCACCTTCATGATCAGCTATGACCTCAGCCACCCGCACAGCGCCACAGTGGATGGCGGCACTGGCGGCACGAACACCCTGGACTTCTCCCAGGTCACCGACAACACCCTCCATGTGGAAGCGGACCTCGGCTCCGGACAGGCGACTCTCAACGACTCCCAGGGGCCGATCAACACCTACACCCTGACACACGTCCAGAACCTCTTCGGCTCTGCGGGCGACGACTTCCTGCAGGGCGACGGCAGCGCCAACGTCATCAACGGCGGCGCGGGCGACGACCACATCTTCGGCCACGGCGCGTCCAGCGGGATGGACGTCCTCACCGGCGGGGGCAGCAACAACGGCGACATCTTTGTCTTCACGAGCCTCAGCGACATCTCTGCGAACGCGACTACTGCCACCGTGAACATCACCGACTTCCACAGCAGCACCAGCGGTGGACACGACCTGCTTGCATTCTGCTATGACGGCGCGGACGGCTTCTCCGACGCGCACAACGGCCAGGGCAATAACTTCAACTTCAGCCTCACCGGGCACTTCGTGGAGAACGCCTACGCCAACGCGCACAGCGGCGATGCCAGCTTTGTCTACGACATAAGCAGCCACATCCTCTACTACGATGCCGACGGCAACGGCTCCGGGCACGCCCTGGCCGTGGCCCAGGTGCAGGGCAGCGCGACGCTGAGCATGGACGACATCGTGATGAAGACGGCCGCGGAGGTCGCCCCCCCGCCCGTGGTACACTAGCCGCCCCGGCCCCCGGCACGGGAGAAAGCCTAGGGGAATCCGTTAGCTAAGCCTCGCGCGCAGGGCCAAAGCCAAGCCCTGCGCCGCCTGCCCAAAGAAGCGCGTGGCCAGGGCCGCCGCCTCCTGAACGAAAAAACATCCTCATGCCGTAGCGACCAAGCGCCCTGCGCGCTCCGGGGCCACTCTCGCCCACCGTCCCTCCCGCTCCCCCCTGGTCCGGACGCCCTGGCGTCTGGCCACCCTTCCTGTTCGCAGACCACCCGCTTGCATGTGCCATAACGTGCGCTTGGCATAAGTACTTGACATTTAATTCACAAGTGCTAGCATCATCTGTACTGGTGATTGCCAGCTAAATATCGATAATAAATCCGGCGGGCTGACAGCCAAGGAGTTGAAAGCAATGGAGAATCTACGCGTGGGCTTGAAGCTGATGGGTGGGTTTGTGCTCGTGGCGCTCATCACCCTCATCGTGGGCGGGCTGGGCGTATACGCAGTGCAGAGCCTGGGCGGAGACGTGCAGGCGCTGGGCCAGGTGAAGCTGCCCACGGTGGAGAACCTGCTGCGGGTCAAGGAATCCCTGAATGACCTGAAGGCCGTGCAGCGGACCATGCTCATCCACGACCTCACCAAGGAGATCCACGACAACCAGCCCGAGATGATCCAGGCCCTGCGCGAACGCTACACCGGGGCCATGGAAAACCTGGACCTCCTCTTTCAGGCCCCGGCCGAAAAGGCGCAGTGGGAAGGTGTGAAGCAGTCCATCACCGCCTGGCGCGAAGCCAACAACCGCTTCTTCGAGGCCGAAAAGGCCGGGGACCGGCCCAAGATGGCCGAGCTGGCCTTCGGGGTCTGCCGGGAGCGGCAGGTGGAGGCCATGGGGCTTCTGGACAAGCTCATCAAGGCCGTCAACGACGATGCCGGCGCCGCGGCCAAGAAGGCCTCGGTCGATGCCGACCGCCTGTTCTGGGGCACCGTGACCGGCATGGCCCTGGGCACGATCCTGGCCCTGGCCCTGGGGCTGCTCCTGGCCCGGGACATGCTCCGGCCGCTCGGCAAGGGTGTGGCCTTTGCCCAGACCGTGGCGAGCGGTCGGCTGGACGAGAACCTGGACATCACCCGCAAGGACGAGTTCGGGCAGCTGGCCGATTCCCTGCGCCACATGGTGCAGAGCCTCAAGACCAAGATCGCCGAGGCGGACCAGAAGTCCGTGGAGGCCGCCGAGGAGGCCCGCCGGGCCAAGGTGGCCACCGACGAGGCCAACGAGTCCAAGGCCCTGGCCGAGCGCGCGGCCGAGGGCATGCGCGCCGCCGCCACGCAGCTGGAGCAGGTCGTGGAGATCGTCAGCTCGGCCTCGGAGGAGCTCTCGGCCCAGGTGGAGCAGTCCAGCCGCGGCACCGAGGTCCAGTCCAGCCGCGTGGCCGAGACCGCCACGGCCATGGAGGAGATGAATGCCACGGTGCTGGAGGTGGCCAAGAACGCCTCCCAGGCCTCGGACAGCTCCAGCGAGGCCCGGACCAAGGCGCTGGAAGGCGCCCAGATCGTGGCCCAGGTGGTGGCAGGCATCGGCTCGGTGCAGGCCGTATCCGCGACCATGAAGGACGACATGGGGGTGCTCGGCAAGCAGGCCGAGGGCATCGGCGCGATCATGAACGTCATCTCGGACATCGCGGACCAGACCAACCTCCTGGCCCTCAACGCGGCCATTGAGGCCGCGCGCGCGGGCGATGCCGGCCGCGGGTTTGCCGTGGTGGCCGACGAGGTGCGCAAGCTGGCCGAAAAGACCATGACCGCCACCAAGGAAGTGGGCGAGGCCATCAGCGGCATCCAGCAGGGCGCCAGGAAGAACCTGGAGAACGTCGAGCATGCGGTGGTCAGCATCGAACAGGCCACCAGCCTGGCCAACCTGAGCGGCGAGGCCCTGAAGGAAATCGTACATCTCGTGGAGGTGGCCACGGATCAGGTGCGCTCCATCGCCGCCGCCAGCGAGCAGCAGTCTGCCGCGAGCGAGGAGATCAACCGCAGCATCGAGGACATCAACCGCGTCTCCAGCGAGACGGCCAGCGCCATGAACCAGTCGGCCCAGGCCGTGGGCGAGCTGGCCAGCCAGGCCGGCAACCTGCGCGCGCTCATCGGGCGCATGAAGTCCGGCGCCTAGGGCGCGCGGGCACGGGCAGAGCTGCCGAGGCAACGGCTTCAGACATCATCGCGCCGGTGGGACGAAGCGCACCTGGTTGCGGCCGCGGGATTTGGCCTCGTAGAGCAGGGCGTCCACCTGTGAGACGATGTCCTCGACCGGCCTGTCAGCCGTGCACAAAACGGTGACGACACCCAGGCTGGCCGTGACATGCCCTGCGGCGTCCGCCCCCTTGTGGGGAATGGCCAGGGCCTGGATGCCCCGGCGGATGCGCTCGGCGATGGCCA
>JANXYI010000373.1 GCA_025350085.1 Deltaproteobacteria bacterium | reverse complement strand
GCCACCGCCGATGCCGCTGATGCCGCCACCGCCACCGCCGATGCCGCTGATGCCGCCCCCGCCGCCGCCGATGCCGCTGATGCCGCCGCCACCGCCACCGCCAGCAACAAGACCGCCGCCACCGCCGCCGATGCCGCCGCCAGCAACAAGGCCGCCGCCGCCGCCGCCGGTGGCCGAGGACAGGGACACGGAGGCCGATGGGCTGCTCATGTAGTGCATGCCGCCGGTGGGGGAGGCGTAGGGGATGCGCACAGGGGTGGTGTCAATGGGCACGAAGCCCCCGCCGCTGTAGGGGATGGGTCCGGTGGCCGGGGAGACCGGGGTGTGCCCGGCGGGGACCGGCGTCACGTGGCCCGCAGGTCCGGCCATGAAGCTGCCCGCTGGCCCGGCAGTGATGTGCCCGGCCGGTCCGGCAACGATGTTGTCCGTGAGCCCGTACATGTCTGCCACCCCCTCTGCCTTAAGCGCAACCAAAAGCAGGTCGCGCCGGACGGCTGTTCCAGGATGCCCACAATACGCCCGGCGCGCCAAGGCCGTCAAGCCCCGGGGCGAAGAATTCCGGCTGCGCCCGCGGCCGGTCTACAGCGGCGTCTTGGAGCGCATGAGCGGCTTGGGAACGCCCAGGGTGCCGAGCTTTTCCTTAAGCCCGCGCGTGTCCGCGGGCGTACCCTGGTAGAACACCACCACGCGGTACCAGGGCTTGTTGTTGGCCGTGCCGTTCTCGATGTCGGCCTTGAGGCCCTGGGCCTTGACCCGCTTCAGGAAGGCCTTGGCCTGGTCCTGGTCCGGGAAGCTGGCGGCCTGGTAGATGTAGTCGTAGCGCCGGGGGTCCTCGTCCTTTTTTTCGGCCTGGTCCTTCTTGTCCGACTTGCTGTCCGGCTTGGCCTTCTCGGCCTTCTTCTCGTCCTTCTTGGCCTCGGCCTTGGCCTTGTCGTCAGCCTTGGCCTTGTCCGGGGCCTTGCGCTCCACCTTGTCGATGGACTTGCTGGGCTGGGCCTCCGGACCCTTCTTGGCCAGCTGCTCGTTGTACTGGAGCTCCTCGGCTCGCAAAACCTCCACCGGAGGCGCGGGCCGCGCCGAGCTCTCCACGGGCATGATGCGCTCGATGGGCGGGATGGCCGCCTCGGGCCTGTGGCCGCGGCCCACCAGCACCCCGAGCACGAAGAACAGCGACAGCGCGAGCGTCACCGCCGTGGCCAGGGCCGCCAGCCCGCCGAAGGTGCAGTTGAAGGTGTAGGTGCGGCCCTGGGAGCCGGGTTCTTTCAGCTTGATGGGCGCGTTCATGCCTGTGCTCCTTGGCTGGTGCTGCGGGAAGGGCCCCTAGGAGGCGTGCCCGGCCGGTATGTCGCCTGTTGCGTCCTCTGCGGCCTGCTCAGGCACCTGATCCATGCGCTCGGGCGCGTCCACGCCGAGCAGGTCCAGCCCGGCGGCCAGGGCCGCGGCCACGCAGGACAGAAGCAGCAGGCGCGCCGCCGCCACCTCGGCCCCGGCCGAGAGCACGTGGTGCCGGGTGTAGTAGCGGTGCAGCGCGCTCGCCAGTTCCGAGAGATAGTGGCTCACCTGATGCGGGGCCAGCTGCTCCGCGGCCTGGGCCACCACGTCCGGGAAGCGCTCAAGCGCTCGGCAGAGGTCCAGGTCGTCCTCGCCCGCAAGCCCGGCAAAAGCCGCGGCGCCAGGGGCCGCCGGAATGATGCCCGCGTCAGCCGCCTTGCGCAGCATGGAGTGGATGCGCGCGTGCGCGTACTGCACGTAGAACACGGGGTTGTCCATGCTCTTCTTGCGCACCAGCTCCAGGTCGAATTCCAGCTGGGAGTCGCTCTTGCGCGAGAGAAACAAAAAGCGCGCGGCATCCGCGCCAACATAAGCCACCACGTCAGCCAGCGTTTCGAATTTTCCGGCGCGGGTGCTCATGGCCACCTGCTCGCCGTCGCGCAAAAGGCTCACCAGCTGCACCAGAATCACCGTGAGCGCGCCCTTCTTGCCCAGCGCCTCCACCGCGCCCTGCATGCGCGCGACATACCCATGGTGATCCGCACCCCAGATGTCGATGACGCGGTCAAAGCCGCGCGTGAACTTGTCGTGGTGGTAGCTGATGTCCGAGGCGAAATAGGTCAGCTCGCCCGAGGACTTGCGCAGCACGCGGTCCTTGTCGTCGCCGAAGTTCGTGCTGCGGAACCAGAGCGCCCCGTCCTGCTCATAGGCCAGGTCGCGCGCGAGCAGATCGGCAAAAGTTTCGTCGATACGCCCCGCCGCCACCAGGCTCTTTTCCGAGAACCAGACATCATGCCCCACCCGGAAGTCCTGCAGGTCCTTCTTGATGCCTGCCAGAATCTCGTCCACGGCCTCATTGAAGCAGAGGTCGATGGCTTGGGCTTCCGGCAGGTTCAGGATATCCGGATACTGCCGGTGCACCCGGGCCGCGATGTCCCGGATGTACTCGCCGCGGTAGAAATCCTCCAGGTCCGCCACGTCCTGCCCGGCCAGCTGGCGCAGGCGCAGCCAGACCGAATCGCCCAGGATGCGCATCTGCCGGCCCGCGTCGTTGACGTAGTACTCGCACTCAACCTGGTGCCCGGTCTTCTTCAGCAGGCGCGCGAGCGAGTCGCCCAGGGCCGCGCCCCGGCCGTGCCCGATGTGCAGCGGGCCCGTGGGGTTGGCCGAGACATACTCCACCTGGACCTTCTGCCCGCGCCCAACATCCGAAGCCCCATACGCCGCGCCCGCGGCCTGCACATCAGCCAAAATGCCGTGCCAGAAACTTGGGCCAAAGGACACATTGAGAAAGCCCGGCCCGGCCACCTCCACGCGCTCGATCTGGTCCGCCTGGGCGCGCAGATCCACGGCCAGCGCCTCGGCTAGGTCGCGCGGCTTCTGCTTTGCCGCGCCCGCGAGCAGCATGGCCACGTTGGCCGAATAGTCGCCGAACTTGCGCTCGCGCGGGGGCTCGATGACCGCCTTGTCCGGCCAGCTCAAAGAGCGCGCCTCAAGTACGCGGCGCAAAATATCCTCAAAATACTGCTTGGCTTTCATGCATTCCCCTCAAAAAATCTGCACCCCCCTACCATCTTTCCGGCCGCACCAAAAGCCCCGGAAGGAGGGATGCCTCCGGCGGCCAAGGGGCCTGAGGCC
>JANXYI010000326.1 GCA_025350085.1 Deltaproteobacteria bacterium | reverse complement strand
GCACGTTCAGGCGCTCGCGGATGCAGCCCACCTCGCGGCAGTGGGCCACGCCCATTGGGGTGCCGTTGTAGCCGGTGGCGATGAGCCGCTTGTCGCGCACGGCCACGGCCCCGACCATGCGGCGCAGGCAGGTGGAGCGCTCGGCCACAAGGTGGGCGATGCGCATGAAGTAGATGGGCCAGGGGACGCGTTCGCTCATGTGCAGGGCCTCCCGAAGCCTGTGCGTTCACGCCCTCCGGACCGCTTAAGGGGCGGCGCAGGGGCGCGGGGTCGGTCGTCTACCAGGCGAAGAGCGGGAACTCGCGGGCAAAGTCCTCCACCTCGAGGCGGATCTCGTCCAGCACGGACTCGTTGTCCATGTTTTCCAGCGCCGCGGTGATGGCCTCGGCCACGGCCAGCATGTCCTCTTCGACCATGCCGCGGGTGGTCAGCGCCGGGGTGCCCACGCGGATGCCCGAGGTGATCATGGGCGGCGTGGTGTCAAACGGGATGCCGTTCTTGTTCACCGTGATCCCGGCCTTGTCGAGGGCGATCTCGGCGTCCTTGCCGGTGATCTTTTTGCTGCGCAGGTCCACCAGCATGAGGTGGTTGTCCGTGCCGCCGGAAACCAGCACGAACCCGGCGTCCTTGAGATACCCGGCCAGCGCCCCGGCGTTTTTCAGCACCTGTTCCTGGTACTGCTTGAAGCCCGGCTGCAGCGCTTCGCCGAAGGCGACTGCCTTCGCTGCGATGACGTGCATGAGCGGGCCGCCCTGGATGCCGGGGAAGATCTGGGAGTTGAGCACCTTGGTCTGGTCCTCGGAGGACAGGATCATGCCCCCGCGGGGCCCGCGCAGGGTCTTGTGCGTGGTGGTGGTGGTGTAGTGGGCGTGCTCGATGCTCGACGGGTGCAGCTCGGTGGCGATGAGCCCCGCGATGTGCGCCACGTCGGCCATGAGCACGGCCCCGACCTCGTCGGCAATGCGGCGGAAGCGCGCAAAGTCGATGGTGCGCGGGTACGCGCTGGCGCCCGCGATGATCATCTTGGGGCGCGACTCCTTGGCCGTCTTCTCGAGCGCCTCGTAGTCGATGGTCTGGTCGTCCTCGCGCACGCCGTAGGACACGATGTTGAACAGCTTGCCGGAGAAGTTCACCGGGCTACCGTGGGTCAGGTGTCCGCCGTGGGCCAGGTTCATGCCGAGCACGGTGTCGCCGGGTTTGCAGGCCGCGAAGTACACGGCCATGTTGGCCTGGGAGCCGGAGTGCGGCTGGACGTTGGCGTAGCCGCAGCCAAAGAGCGCCTTGGCGCGGTCGCGGGCGATGTCCTCGGCCTGGTCCACGAACTCGCAGCCGCCGTAGTAGCGCTTGCCGGGATAGCCTTCCGCGTACTTGTGGGTCAGCACGCTGCCCATGGCCTGGCGCACGGCCGTGGAGGTGAAGTTTTCCGAGGCGATGAGTTCGAGCTTGCCGACTTGGCGGTCGATTTCCCCGGCCACTGCGGCGGCGATTTCCGGGTCCTGGATGAACAGTTCTTCCATGTCGATTGTCCTTGAATGGGTCTGTTGTGCGCAGGCGAGCTAGGGCTCGAAGCGCTTGAAGAGCATGCAGGCGTTGGTGCCGCCAAAGCCGAAGGAGTTGCTTAGTGCGAACTCGGCCTGCCTGGCGCGCGGGCCGGATGCACCGTAGTCGAGATCGCATTCCGGGTCGGCCACAAGCTGGTTCACGGTGCCCGGGATTGTGCCGGTATGCAGCGCCATGACGCTGAACACCGCCTCCACGCCGCCGGCCGCGCCCAGCAGGTGCCCGATCTGGCCCTTGTTGCCGCAGATGGCGATGTCTTTCGCGCTGGCCCCGAACACGGTCTTGATGGCCCGGGTCTCGCAGAGGTCGTTCAAATACGTCGAGGTGCCGTGGGCGTTGATGTGGTCCACGCGGCCGGGCTCAATGCCAGCCTCCTCGACGGCCTTTTGCATGGCGATGGCAGCACCCGAGCCGTCCTCGGGCGGGGCGGTCATGTGATAGGCGTCGCCCGAGGCGCCGAAGCCCACCACCTCGGCCAGGATCTTGGCCCCGCGCCTCTGCGCATGGTCCAGGGACTCCAGCAGAAGCAGGCCGCAGCCCTCGCCCATGACAAAGCCGTCGCGCTCCTTGTCAAAGGGCCGGGAGGCGTGCTCCGGGTCGTCGTTCCTGGTGGACAGGGCCTTCATGGCGTTGAACCCGGCAAAGGCCAGCGGCGTGATGGTGCTCTCGGCCCCGCCGCAGATCATGACGTCGTTGCGGCCGAGCTTGATCTCCGAGAAGGCGCTGCCGATGGCGTGGGTGCCCGAGGCGCAGGCCGTGGTGGTGCACATGTTGGCCCCGCGCGCGCCGTGCTCGATGGAGACCATGCCTGCGGCCATGTTGGCGATGATGGTCGGGATGAAGAACGGGCTGATGCGGCCGGGTCCTGCATCCGTCAGCTTCTTGTGCTGGGCCTCGATGCCCTCGAGCCCGCCGAGTCCGACGCCGATGATGACCCCGGCGCGGTGGGCCTCCTCGGCCGGGATGGTCCAGGCGGCCTGGTCCATAAGCATCTTGGAGGCGGCCACGGCGTATTGGGCGAACTTTTCCATGCGCCGCGCGGCCTTGGCATTGATGTACTTGGTCGCATCAAAGCCCTTGACCTCGCCGGCGATCTTCGTGTCGTGGTCTGACGCGTCAAAGCTGGTGAGCCTGGCGATGCCGATGGTTCCAGCCAGCAGGCTGGCCCAGCTCGACTCGAGGTCGTTGCCAATGGGGGTGATGGCGGCCAAGGCCGTAACGACAACCCTGTTCATGCGCGAAGTCCGTGGTTCGGGTTCATCCCTGGCGGGAAAAAAGACGGAGCGCCCCGCTGGCTTGCGCGCTTGGGGCGCTCCGGACTGGTCACACTGGTCAAACAGGCAGCCCGCCCGGGCCTTCCGTCCTACTTGTGCTTCTCGATGTAGTCGATGGCGTCCTTGACCTTGAGGATCTTCTGGGCTTCCTCGTCGTCGATCTCGATGTCAAAGGACTCTTCCATGGCCATGATCAGCTCGGTCAGGTCGAGGGAGTCGGCTCCCAGGTCCTCGACAAAGGAGGCCTCGGGCTTCACTTCGTCGGCGGACACGCCCAACTGCTCCACGACAATGGCTTTCACTTGCTCAGCTACAGACATATTCCCTCCAAAAGGTGTTTTTGACGTGACTTTACGGTTACATGTACATGCCACCGTTGACGGCCAGGACCTGCCCCGTGACATAGCCCGCGCCCTCGCCCGCAAGGAACGAAACAGCGGCGGCAATGTCCTCGGGACCGCCCAGGCGGCCAAGGGGAATGTTTTCCAGCATTTTCGAAACAATGGCCTCGGGCAGCTCGGCCGTCATGTCGGTTTGCACGAAACCGGGGGTCACGGCGTTCACCGTGATGTTCCGGCTCGCCAGCTCGCGCGCGGCGCTCTTGGTCAGCCCGATCAAGCCCGCCTTGGCGGCCACGTAGTTGGCCTGGCCCGCATTGCCCATCTGCCCGACAACGGACGCGATGTTGATGATGCGACCAAAGCGCTGCTTGATCATGATCTTGGCGCTCTCGCGCAGGCAGGCAAAGGCCCCGGTCAGGTTCACCTGGATGACTTTGTCCCAGTCCTCGTCCTTCATGCGGATGATGAGGCCGTCCTTGGTGATGCCGGCGTTGTTGACCAGCACCTCGAGCGTCACCTTGTCCTTGATCTCCTCGGCAAAAAAGGCCGTCATGGCCTCGCGGCTGGAGGCGTCCAGGCGGAAGGCCTTGGCCTCGCCGCCCGCGGCCGTGATGGCGGCCACGACCTTCTCGGCCTCTTCGGGGCGGCTGACGTACGTCAGGTAGACCTCGAAGCCGTCCCTGGCCAGGCGTTCGGCGCAGGCGCGGCCGATGCCGCGCGAACCGCCCGTGACCAGCGCAACCTTGGGCAAGTCGCTCATGTTCTCCCTCGCTCGCGGCAGGCTGCCCTGCCGTGTTGATCGCTCGCTAGTACCCGAAATCGCGCCGGACTGCAAATCAGCGCCCGGGCGCGCAAGCCGGGTCTAGAAACGCACCAGGGCCGAGCCCCAGGTGAAGCCGCCGCCAAAGGTGCCCAGGAGCACCAGGTCGCCGTCCTTGATGAAGGCCTCGGCCCGGGCCTCGGAAAGCGCGATGATCACCGAGGCGGCCGAGGTGTTGCCGTACTTCTGGACGTTGGTGAAGACCTTTTCCGCGGGCATCTCCATGCGGGAGCCCACGGCGTCGATGATGCGCAGGTTGGCCTGGTGCGGGATGAAGACGTCCACCGCCTCCTTGGTCAGCCCATTTTTAGCGAGCACCTCTTTGCAGATGCTGGCCATGGCGCGCACGGCGTACTTGAAGACCTCGCGGCCGTTCATCTCCACGCAGAAGTCGCGGCCCACGGTGCCGCCGGGCTTGTACGGGGTGCCGGACCCGCCGCCCTTGATGGTCAAGAGCCCGCCGAGCGAGCCGTCGGAGGCGAGCAGCACGTCGAGTACCCGGGGGCAGCCCCTTGGTGCGTCCGGGGTGTCTCCGGTGACGATGGCCGCGCCCGCGCCGTCGCCGAAGAGCACGCAGATGCCGCGGTCGGTGTAGTCGATGCGCGAGGACACGATGTCCGTGGCCGTGACCAGGACCTTGGCCTCCGGATGCAGGGCCACGATCGCCCGGGCCGTCTCTAACGCATAGAGGAAGCCGGAGCAGGCTGCGGAGATGTCCATGGCCGCCCGGCCGGTAAGGCCCAGGCGGTCCTCCAGCATGCAGGCGGCCGAGGGGATGATGGCGTCGGCCGAGAAGGTGGCCACCAGGATGTGCGTGAGTTCCTCAGGCTTCATCCCGGCGTCTTTCAGGGCGTTCAGCGCGGCCTGGTGCGAGAGGCTGACGCAGGTCTCGCCCTTGGCCGCGATGCGCCGCTCCTTGATGCCCGTGCGCGAGGTGATCCACTCGTCGTTGGTGTCCACCATGCGCTCGAGGTCGGCGTTGGTGAGCCGGGTCTCCGGCAGACAGTGGCCCAGTCCGCGAATGAGGCAGGAGGTAGTCATGGGGGCACGCTCTGTGTGGGTGTTTGCCGGTGAGGGCCGGCCGTTTATCCGCTGCCGGGGCTGAGAAAGCCCGGCAGCGTGGGCATCAGGCCTTGTGCCTGCTGAACTGCGCCAGTTCCGTGTGGGCCGTGAGCTCGGCCGCCAGGTGCTCGTGGGACTTGCGCTCCACATAGGTCGCGGCCATGCGGATGGCGTTGGTCACGGCCTTGGTGCTGCTTGATCCATGGCAGACGATGAGGATGCTCTTGAGTCCCAGCAAGGGCGCGCCGCCGTACTCGGCGTAGTCCAGCATCTTGGCGAAATTCTTGAGCGAACGCATGGACAACGCCGCGCCCATGCGCGAGAGCATGTGCCTTTTGAGCTCGCGCTTGAGCACCCGGCCAAAGGACCGGGCCAGGCCCTCGGAGAGCTTGAGGCAGACGTTGCCCACGAACCCGTCGCACACGGCCACGTCCAGGTCGCCGGTGAAGACGTCCCGGCCCTCGACATTGCCCACGAAGTTGAGCGAGGTGTTCTTCAAGAGGTCAAAGGCCTCCTTGACCACGAGGTTGCCCTTGCCCTCTTCTTCGCCGATGGACAGAAGCCCCACGCGGGGCCGGTCCACGCCGAGCACGTCGCGCGCGAGCACGTCGCCCATGATTCCGAACTGGGCCAGGTGCGAGGCCTTGGAGTCCACATTGGCGCCCACGTCGATGAGCACGCAGGGCTCCTTTTCCGTGGGCATGATGCTGGCCAGCGCCGGGCGCTCCACGCCCTTGATGCGGCCGAGCACGAACATCCCGCAGGCCACCGAGGCCCCGGAGTTGCCCGCGCTGACCACGCCGTCGGCCTGGCCCTGCTTGACCAGCTGGCAGGCCACCTGGATGGAGGAGTCTTTCTTGCGGCGCAGGGCGTCGGACGGCTTTTCCTTCATGTCCACCACCTGGGAGGCGTGGACAATGACGATGGGCAGGTCGGACGGGATATCCAGCCGGGCCAGCTCCGCGCGCAGGACATCCTGATCGCCCACCAGGGTGATGTGGATGCCTTCGCGGGCGGCCTGGACTGCCGCGGTCACGTTGACCCGGGGGCCGATGTCGCCCCCCATGGCGTCAACGGCGATGCGGGGCGGGGTCTCAGGCATTTGCGGTGCTGACTGCCTGGCGGTCCTTGTAGTTGCCACAGGCAGAGCAGGCGCAGTGCGAGAGCACCGGCTCGCCGCACTTGCACAGCACGACGTTGGGCGTGGCCACGTGGTCGTGGGCGCGGCGCATGTTCTTGCGGGACTTGGAGGTCTTCTTCTTGGGTAAGGCCATGAGGCGCTCCTTATTCTTCCAGTTCTAAAGCGCGCGGGAGGACGGATTCCTCCGGCGCGCGGGCTATGATAGCTTTAAGTTGCGCAGGACCGCAAGCCTGGGATCGCCCTTGTCCTGGGCGCAGGCGCATGATTCCTGGTTGCGGTTCACGCCGCATTTGGGGCACAGGCCGCGGCAGTCCTCGGCACACACGGGGTTCACCGGCAGGGCCAGCATGAACTGCTCCCAGAGGTAGCCCGCGGCATCAAGATCAAGAAAGCCCTTGCCGCGCCGGATCCGGCACTCGCCCAGGTTCTCGTCATCCTTGGCGCAGGGCTCCTCAAAACTCTCGAAGTCCCCGGCCACCGCGACCTCGAACTCCTCGGCGCAGCGGCCGCAGGGGACAAGCACCGAGCCGGAGAAGTTCCCGGACACGAGGAAGCCCTCGTCCTGCGGGGTTATGGACATGCGGGCCTCGAAGTCCTGGCCCGGCTTGACCTGAAGGCCGAACTCACCCATCGGGCCGGTCCACAGGGACTGGTCCGTGAAATGAAATTCCCGGCCCTCGGCCGGGATGTCCTTCAGCGCGATCCAGAGTTCAAACATTGCGCCTCGCAGGCCGCATCTCTATCCGTCCGGCTTTTTGTTTGTCAAGAAAAAAGCGCTTGCGTTTTTTTCGACCCGGGGCTAAAAGTCCTCTTCCCTGCTGCCGGGAGGCCCGGCTTCAGGCCCTGCGCGGCCCGCGCGCGGGAGACCAGCTAGATTGTTTCAGGAGGTTTTCCCCATGTCCAAGACATGCGACATCTGCGGCAAGCACCCCAGCTCCGGCAACAACGTGAGCCACGCCAACAACCGCACCAGACGCCGTTTCCTGCCCAACCTGCAGCGCGTCCGTGCCCTTCTGCCTTCGGGCGAAGTGCGCGCCCTGCGCGCCTGCACCCGTTGCATTCGCAGCGGCGCCGTGGTCAAGCCCCCCGTGCGCGTTGTGCCCGTGGCCGCTGCCTAAACGTCCCTGCCCCTTGACGCAAGAAAGCCCCGGATTTCCGGGGCTTTTTTCGTTTTCTGCAGCCGGGCGCCGCAGCTTCCCGGCACACCGCTCGGGGCACATCCCATTGGACCCCGGCCCGTTGCTCTGGCATGAAGGGGCTGGGCGCCATATCCAGGGCCAGGGGCGTCCCTGGCACCTGCGGCGGTTAGAACATTTTGCCGGAGGCCTTGCCATGCCGGATTGCGACAATTCTGCCCAGGGAGCCGGGGACCGGGTCTATCTGCGCACCGGGCTCTTTACCGAGGCCGACTGCCTGGCCGCGGGCGCCCGCGCCCGGGCGCT
>JANXYI010000151.1 GCA_025350085.1 Deltaproteobacteria bacterium | reverse complement strand
TCGCGCCTGGCCCTGCGCCTGCCGGGGCTGGTGGGCGCGGAATTTTCGCCCGTCCTGGCCGGACCCTCCGGCGTGTTCATCGCCGGGGCGCGTCTTACTCTTGGTTGATGAAGTCTGGCTCTTGGTTGATGAAGACTGGCCTTGGCTGACTGACCCTGGGCCAGGGCGGCACACGACACTGAAGGAGGGCGCCATGCCCGGACTCTACATCGGCTCCACCTCGGGCTATTCCGGGAAGAACACCATCACCGTTGGCCTGGGCCAAGCCTTCCAGAAGGCGGGCCTGCGCATCGGCTACATGAAGCCCGTGGGCGCCATGCCCGTGGAGACCCCGGCCGGGCTGGGCGACGAGGACGCGCTCTTCGTGCGCGCGGCGCTCGGCCTGGACGAGGACCCGGCGCACACGCCAGCGGCCATGACCCCGGTGGTCGTGACCCACGACTTCAAGATGGACGCCTTTGAGGGGCGGCTTGCGGGCATCCACGACGGCGGGCTCATGGCCCAGGTGCAGGCGGCCTACCAGACCCTCGCGACGGGGCGCGACCTCATGCTCGTGGCTGGCAGCGGCAGCATGTACTCCGGCAAGTATTCCGGCCTGGACGCCGTGAGCCTGGTCAAGACCCTGGGCACGGGCAACGGCACCTTCCGGGCCCTGGTTATCGACCGTTTCGAGAAGGAGCTGAACTACGACCTCTTGCTCATGCTCGGCGAGCAGCTGGAGGGCCAGCTTGCGGGCGTGGTCCTGAACGACGTGCCCCCGGCCTTCCTGGAGGAGGTCGCCGGGCACCTGGCCCCGTTTTTGGAGAGCCGGGGCATCCCGGTGCTGGGCATCCTCCCGCGCGACCCGCTCATGGGCTCCATCACCGTGGGAGACCTGGCCGCGCGCCTGGGCGGCAAGGTCATCAGCGCGCACCACCGCACCGACCGCGTGGTCTCGCAGTTCCTCATCGGCACCATGCAGGTGGAGAACTTCATGCTGCACTTCCGCAAGAAGAAGAACGCGGCGGTCATCGTCGGCGGCGACCGCTCCGACGTGCAGCTGGTGGCGCTGGAAGGCGACTGCCCGTGCCTGGTGCTCACCGGCAATTTGTATCCCAACGACGTCATCCTGACGCGCTCCGAGGTGCTGGAGACCTCCATCATCATCGTGCGCGAGGACACCTTCACCGTGGCCAAGAAGATGGAGAACCTGCTCACCCGGCACAAGATGCGCGACGCCGTGAAGGTGAGGCAGGGTGCTGAGCTGGTGGCCAAGTATCTGCGCCTGGATGCCCTCCGGGCCAGTTTGGGGATCTAGCATTCTGCACAGTGACCGGGGCCCTGCCCCCGCAACCCATGAGGAGAACGCCATGAGATGGACAATCCGCCTGCTGCTGGCCGCGCTCGTCGCGCTGGCCCTGTCCGGCCCGGCTCAGGCCGCGCAGGTGCAGACCGAGCAGACGCAGGTGAAGGGCATGAAGAAGGCCAAGCCCGCACCGGTCAAGGTCACGGGCGTCAAGGTGCTGGAGTTCGGGGTCTACACGTCAACGGTGACGAGCCGCGAGAAGTCGCCGGCCGTGGCCGACGGCATCAAGGACCGGGCCCGGGACTTCAAGCTGGTGCGCAAGAGCACCCTGGTAGAGGCCCGCCTGGGCACGAGCATCGGCCTGAAGTACGAGCTCAAGGGCACGCCCAAGGGTACGCCCGTGACCATCGAGGTGGCGGTAAGCCACCCGGCCATGGTCAACCCGGAGACCAGGGAGACCATGACCCGCAGCAGCGCGACTTTTGAGCGCGTCATCGGGGAGCCGGAGCACGCGGTCTGGAGCTTCGACACGCCCGCTGGCCTTGTGCCCGGCGAGTACGTCATCGAGCTCATTTACGAGGGCCGGTCCCTCGTGCAGAAGGAGTTCCGGGTCACGGTGCGCAGGTAGCGCGATTTGGAGCGCGGACCGGGTTCAGCCGCGCTCGCGCACGGCGACCGATTTTAGCCGCGTTCACGCACGGCCAGGCGCCAGGCGTTGTGCCGGGCGCAGCAGCCCTGTCCCACGAAGAGCGGCGTCAAATCCACGCCCGGCTCCGGGCGCACCACCAGGGCGCAGATGTAGCGGCCGCCGGTCGTCCATTCGAGCGCCGGGCAGCGCGGCGTGTAGCCGTACACCGCGTGGGACACCTCGCAGGGGTTGTCCAGGCAGCACCAGCCGCAGCCCACGCAAGGTAGCGGCGGCAGGCCGGGGTCCGGGGGGGAGAAGAAAACGTCGTCCATGGCCGTGTAGATAGGGCAGGGCGCGCGGCTTGGCAACCGGCCCCCTGGGAGTGGGTGTCCCTGGGCGGGTCCTGCCCGCGCCCCTGGCCCCAACAGCGAGGCCATCTCCTTGTCCCGGTCCAGAGAGGCCCTGTGCTTGAGGCTCCTGCAGGTCGGTCCTGCATTGCCGCAGACCTGCAGAGCGTCTGTCCCTCCACCTCTTCCGCGCATCGTCACACTCGTTGACGCCCCCGCCGACCGGGGGTATCAAGAAAGTGGCGCACTGCTCCCACACTGCGAACCCCGAGGTGCCCCATGCCCCAGAAAGAACCCGTGCCCCAGAAAGAGCCTGTGCTCGTGCGCCTGCCCAAGGGCGCGGACCTCGTCGCCGCGCTTACTGCCGCCTGCGCCACGCGCGGCATCACCAAGGCCGCCATCCAGGTCATCGGCGCGCTGGAGAATGCGAAACTCGGCTACTACCTGCAGGAGGAGCAGCGCTATGTGTCCTACGGGCTGCCCGAGCACTGCGAGATCCTCTGCGGCGCGGGCAACGTGAGCGTAAAGGACGGGTCGGCCTTCATGCACCTGCACCTGACCCTGTCGCGCTCCGACGGCTCAACCCTGGGCGGCCACGCCCTGGAGGGCTGCCCCGTGTTCGCGGCCGAGGCGCTCATCCTGCCCGTGCCCGGCGCGGCGCTCACGCGCGGCTTTGACGAGCCCACGGGGCTGATGCTCTGGCAGATCCCGCCCGGATGAGGCGGACGCTTCGCCCTTTAATTTCTCCTGACGATGGGTTATGCCTGAAGGGGAGGTGCCTATGACCCCTGGCAACGACAAGAATCACAGCGGGAAGCTGGAAAAAATTCAGGAAATCCTGGAGCGTTTCGGCGTGGCCGGCGATGCCGACTGGATGGCCGTGCTGCTCTTCGCGCGCAATCTGGTGGCCGAGATGGACCTCTTCACCGAGAGCCAGAAGGCCGCCTTGCAGGCCAAGATCCTGGATCAGATGAGCAAAAAGCCCCTGGACCACCAGCGCTTCCGCCGCGCCATCGGGTCCATCCAGGGCTTCCTGTTGGACAATTCCAAGGTGGCCGACCTGCGCAGCCAGCTCAAGGCTGAGCGCGACGGCTTCAGCGCCCTGTACAGCGAGATGAACCGCGTGGTGCAGGACATCCAGGCCAGCACCCAGGCCCGGGAGTCCAACATCCAGCGCATGGGCGCGGACACCGAGCAGCTGGTCATCTCCGGCGGCAGCAAGACCGAGATGGTGCGCCGCCTGCGCGGCATGATCGCGGAGATGGTTTCCCAGGCCCGGGAGGAGGCGCGCTCCTGGGAGGAGCGCGCGCGCCAGATGGAGCGCACGGCGAATTTCGACCCGCTGCTCTCCGAACTGTACAGCCGCCGCGCCCTGGACGCCCAGTTGGGCGTGGTCCTGGAGCGCGCGGGCCAGGACGCCCGCCCGCTCTCGCTGATGTTCCTCGACGTGGACCATTTCAAGAACATCAACGACACCTATGGCCATATCGTCGGGGACGGGGTGCTGCGGGTGCTGGCGGCCGTGGTTTCGGCCCACGCCATGCAGTTCGGGGGCTATGCCGCCCGCTTCGGCGGGGAGGAGCTGGTGGTGCTTTGCGAGGGCCTGACCGAGGCCGAGACCCTGGCCCGGGCCGAGTCCCTGCGACGCGACGTGGCCAGCTGTCCCTTTGCGCCGCAGTACGACGGCCCAGGGCAGGCGGAGCTCATCCGCGCCACCGTGAGCATCGGCGTGGCCCAGCTCAGGGCCGGACAGACCGCCAGCGATCTGGTCCTGGCCGCGGACCAGGCCATGTACGCCGCCAAGACCGGCGGCCGCAACATGGTCGTGGGCTACAGCACCCTTATAAGCGTCCGGAAACCCTAGCGCAACGGCCCCTGGACACGGGGGCGAAAAGCAGCCCGCCCCCTCGCGGCCGGGCCAAGGCAAGGATCATTCATGCCCAAAGTGCGTTCCATTCAGATGCGTGTGCTGCTGTGGGGCTGGGGGGTGCTCATCGTCGGTCTGGCCGTGGCCTTCTGGCGCTACGGCGCCACCCTGGACGAGGAAACCGCCCGCGACTTCGAGCGCGAGACCCTGACCCACCTGAACAGCGCGCAATGGATGCTGGAGCGCGGGGGCCCCTTCAAGGAGCCGCGCAGCCGGCAGGACTTCCTGCATTCCCTGGCCGGGAGCATGGGCATGCGCATCAGCCTGATCCAGGGCGAGCGTGTGCTGGCCGATTCCTCGGTGCCCTTTGACGACCTGGGCAAGCTGGACGACCACAGCACCCGGCCCGAGGTGCTCGCCGCCCTGGGCGGCGAGCTGGGCCAGGCCACCCGCCACAGCGCAACGCTCGACCGCGACCTGATCTACATGGCGCGCAGGCTGCCCGGCCCCGAGGGCGAGACGGCCACCGTGCTGCGCCTGGCCGCGCCGGTCAACCTGGTGCGCACGCACGTGCAGCGCATGCGCTGGGCGCTTCTGGCCGCGGTGATTCCGCTGCTCCTGGGCTCCGGCGGGCTGCTCTTCCTGCTCTCGCGCACCATCACCTCGGGCATCGCCCAGTTTACCGAGGTCGCCCAGGCCATCGGCGAGGGCGACTACCGTCGGCGCATCCTGTTCTACCCGGCCGCGGAGTTCCAGCCCCTGGCCGAGGCCATCAACCGCATGGCCAAAAAGATCAAGAAGAACATGAAGGTCATTGAGAACCAGCGCGGCGAGCTCTGGGCCATGTTCGAGGGCATGACCGAGGGCGTCATGGTCCTCGACACCGCGGGCCGCATCCTGCACGTGAATCCGGCGCTGTCGGGCATCTTTCCGCGCGCGCACGAGTTCATCGGCCGCGCGCCGCTCGAAGCCACCATGAGCCTCGAGATCCAGAACCTGGTGGACATGCTCATGGCCGGGGAGTCCACCGAGCGCGTGAGCCGACAGATCGAGCTCAAGGACCGCCACTGCGCGGAGCTGACCGTGGTGCCCTTCCGTGACCACAAGTTCCGGCCGCGGGTCATCCTCGTCTTCCACGACACCAGTGAGCAGAAGCGCGTGGAGCGCGTGCTGCGCGACTTCGTGGCCAACGCCTCGCACCAGCTGCGGACGCCGCTCACGAGCATCCGCGGCTACGC
>JANXYI010000226.1 GCA_025350085.1 Deltaproteobacteria bacterium | reverse complement strand
CCCGCCCGATGCCCTCAGGATCGCGGCCGAGAACCCGGATGCCATCGTGGTCTTCCTGGGCGTGGGTTTTGAGACCACGGCCCCGGGCGTGGCCGCCAGCCTGAAGATGGCCAAGGCCCAGGGCATCAAAGGCGAACAGCGCCTCCCGCGTCAGGCGCTCCGGGCCGTCGTGGCCCACCTCGATGAACACGATGCGCCGGTAGGGGCAGGCGTCGCAGTCCAGCCCCGGCTCCTGGATGCCCAGGGGGCAGTGGTGCATCCGGGCCATGGCCGGGTCCACATGATTCTGCTCGGCCATGATTGCCGAGGGCGAGCGCCGCAGGTGCTCAAAGGGGTGCAGCACCCAGTCCGTAATGAGCGCGAAGGTGTGCTGCTGCTTGTGCAGGTGGAACGTGTCACCCGTGTCCGCGAGCATGCCCTGCATCACGTAGTCCACGGGCATAACGTAGCCCAGGTAGTCCTGGCCCGGCTTCAGGAACTCGATCCCGGCGCGGGTGCCGGTCCCTTCCCGGAAGGCCGCCAGCGCGGCCCGGCTCAGCTGCTCATCCTCGGGCAGGATGGGCACCAGCGTCACGTTGGCGCTGGTCGCATAGGCCAGGGAACTCAATGTGACCTCCCGGAAGGCAAACCCCGCGCCGATGACCAGCACCGGGATGAGCAGCAGGGCCGCCGCATGCTTCAGGGCGCTGCTTTGCGGCAGGGGCAGGATTGCCGCCAGCCGGGCCTCGACGCTGCGCGGCAGGAACATCCCGGTGCGCTCCATGTACTGCTGGTAGCCGTCGCCAAAGCGGGCCAGCATCCGCTGCTCCTCGTCCCGGGCCAGGAAGCGGTACAGGATGAACATGAGCGAGAGCGAGGCCAGGACGATGAAGCGCGGCCAAAGGATGGCCATGCCGATGCCCCAAATCCCCAGGAAGAGATACTGCGGGTGGCGGATGCGGCCATACAGGCCCTTGTCGGCGATGCCCCACTTGAAGAGCTTGCCCAGGTAGACCTGCCCGGCGCAGAGAAAGAATCCGAGCGACCCGGCCAGGAACAAAGCCGAGCCCAGGATGCGCACGGCCCGCAGAAACGGCGTGGGCGGCAGGATCATGTGCGGCAGGAAGAACCCCGTGAGCCAACGCGTGGCTGCGTGGGCGTCCAGCCAGTGCAGGACAGGATTGAACACGGAGTAGAAGAAGAAGGCAAAGGGGCTGATCATGATCATGACCTCAAAGGCCATGATGAAGAACAGCAGGATGCTGCTCTTGGCAGCGATCTTCTCGATCTGCGCAAGGAATTTCCGATTCATAACGCTTCCCCCATGGGATCATGCAGTGTTGAGGATACGGTATTCCAACAACAAAAGCTGCATGCGGCTCCGGGGCCAGGTCCGCCCAAAGGATGGGGACCGGGCCGAGGAGACCGCTGGGCGGAATCTTAAATCAGAAAGGACTGCTTGTTGAGCAGGATGGGGACAGGTTCCGGCACCAAACCCGGGTCAAGGGTGGTCAGGGCAAAGGGACTGAAATCCAGCTGGGCGGGCTTGAAAAACGGGCTCGGCAACAGCGCCGTGGGCAGGGCCGGGGCCTGGACGATCTCGCGCTCCGGCGCATAGGGCCTCATCCAGGGCCGTAGCTCGGCCAGCCGGGGCCGGGCCTGAACGGCCACAGACGGCTGCGGCTTCGCGCAACAGGCGGCAAGGCTACCGTGGACGCGGGGGGCGCGGTCCGGGGAGTCTGGACAAGCGAAGGCCTTGGCCTGCGGGCAGAAGAGCCGGGTGACAAAGCACTCCGGCACCGGGACAAAAAGCCCGGCCAGGAAGATCAGGATGAGAAGCAGGCTGGCGCCCGGCTTGGCCTTACTCATGATGATTTGGCTATCCCTGCGGGCAGGGAGTGTCAAGGCGGGGGAGACCGCGCGCAGGCCGCGGGCAACAAAAAAGGGCGGCAGCCGAAGCCGCCGCCCCATATCGGACCAGATTGGGTGCGCGGGATTACACGCAGCCGGTGGGCTTGGGCAGGCCGGCCATTTTGCAGGCGCCCTTGCCGGGGCCGGACGGGAACAGCTCGTAGATCTCCTTGAGCTTGTAGCCGGTGACCTTGGACAGGATGCGCACCATGGGGGCGATGCCGTTCTTCTTGTAGTAGTCCTGCAGGAAGTCGATGACCTTCTGGTGGCTCTCGCTGATGACGGAGATGCCTTCGCTCTCCTTCACGTACTCGACCCAGTCCGGGTTCCAGTCTTCGAATTTCAGGAGAAAGCCGTCCTCATCCACTTCGAACTTTTTGCCCTTGAATTCAACAATAGCCATGCCAGAACCTCCTCAATCGAATTTTTTATGCTCCGCGCATAAATGGCCACATAACACCACTTCGGACGTCACTGGCAGTCCCAGCCGCCCGACACACCCAGCAGTTTCCAACCGCTCCTGTAGCGCCTTGGCCAGAAAAATTCAAGGGCCTTTTGACCAGGGCGTGCAGAGAAAGCATCAGACGCCGCGCTTTCTTTTTCGGCCCGGCCTTGGTAGTCTTTTCCCGGCAACACGCCGCGCCGCCGCAGCCCCTTTTAGGGCCAAGGAGACGGACCAGGAAGACGCATGCTCAAAACGGCCCCGAAGATCCCCATGGCCCCCATGTGGCCCGAGCTGCCCGCCCCGCCGGATCAGGGTCCGGCGGCCTGCTGGCCTGTGCCGAGCGAGGAGCAGTGCGTGCGCTGGTGGGACGACTTCGCGATGCCCGAGCACATCCGCGCCCACAGCCAAAAGGTGGCCCTGGTGGCCGGTTTCCTGGCCGAGGCCGGGCAGAAGCGCGGGCTCTCGGCCTGCCTGGACACGGTGATCGCCTCGGCGCTGTTGCACGACCTGGCCAAGGCCTACTGCATCGATCACGGCGGCAACCACAGCCAGCTCGGCGGGGCCTGGGCCATGGCGCTCACCGGCAACCCGCTCCTGGCCCAGGGCGTCATGCACCACGTCTACTGGCCCTTTGCCGTGGACCTCAGGCGTTTTTTCGTGCCCCTGGCCGTGCTGTACGGCGACAAGCGCGTGTCCCACGACCGCATCGTGCCCATCGCGGAGCGCTTCGGCGATTTGCAGGAGCGCTACGGCAAGACCGAAGAGATACGCGACCGCATCCACACCACCAACCGCCAGGCCAAGGCCATCGAAGATGCCCTGTCCCGGCTTCTGGAGATTGACCTCAATGCGCATGATTTTGATCGCGGGCGGCTGGTCGAGTGAACGCGAGGTGTCCCTTTCGGGCGCCCGCAAGATCGAACAGGCGCTTCTGGCCCTGGGCCA
>JANXYI010000192.1 GCA_025350085.1 Deltaproteobacteria bacterium | reverse complement strand
GACGTCCTCGCGCAGTTGCGCGACGACCTTCTTCCAGCGGTTCACCGCGGGCAGGAACTCGTATTCCAGCAGGTCGGCCAGCAGGATCCAGTCCTCGTTGCCCATGACCGTGGTCATCTCCCCGAACAGGGTGGAGAGCTGGTCGCTGGCCTCCATGAACTCGCGGTAGTCCTTGAGCGAGAATTCGCCGCGCAGGGTGCTGATCATGCCGATGAAGTCGCGGGTCACGTCCACCAGATCCTGGTAGGTCTCCAGCGCCTCGGCGTCGTCGGCCTGGCGGAAGAGCTCGGCCACGCGGGTGGCGCCTTCACCCATGAGGGTGACGACCTTGTAAAGCTCGCGGGTGATCTCCACGGCCACCTCGCCCACGGGCATGGTGCGGATCTCCACGGTCTTCAATTCGCTGGCGTCGATGTCCTCGGCCTGGTGCGGGTAGATCTCGGAGAAGGGCTCGTCGTTGACGAACACGTCCGTGACCACGCGGTCCTGCAGGAGTCCTTCCTCCATGACCTTGATGAAGACCTGGTCCAGGTTGCTGAAATTTCCGAAATCCAGTTCGCTTTTCTGTCCGTCTATGAGCAGCATGTGCCCCTCCTTGGGTTCAGCGTTGGGATCTTTCTATGGTCTGCAATGCTAATGCACCGTTCGTGCCAAGTTCTATGGACGCGCGCAGGGCGCCCAGCAGCGCCCGGAAGCGTTCGGTCAGGGCCAGGATTTCCGGCATGTCCAGGCCCGGCCGCTCGGACTCGAACAGCCACAGGGCGGACAAAACCGCCAGGCGCGGGTCTGCGGTGAGGATGCTCTGCACGCGCTGCCAGGTGGTGAGGAACTTGGCCTTTACGCTCTTTAGCGGGTCGCGGCCCAGGAGCTGGCCCTGGCGCGTGAGCAGGAAAAGGAATTCCGAGGCCGCGCCGAGCGCGCTCAGCATGGGGCCGGACGCCTCGGGCGAGAGCCGGGTCGGCGCCGCTGCGGCTGCACCCAGATCTTCCCCGTCAAGATATCGACGATAGAGGTCGCGCTGGAGCCGGATGAGCCGCGTGCGGTCGTCGGCCTCATGGCCGGAGAGCGACACCAGGTCCATGAGCCCGTCGGCATCGTTGCTCGTGCCGCTGCCTGCGCTGCCGCTCGTGTTGATTGTTGTGCGCCAGACCCGCGCGCCGCCGTGGCTCAGGTCCGCGGTGCTGGGCACTTCCGTGGTCCCGAGCAGGCCCAGGGCCAGGCCGAGAACGGCCTGCGGGGCAATGGCCCGGCGGCAGGCCTCGCCCTGTTCGTCGCAGTGGTCGCAGGCCCGGCCAAAGGCGCAGGGGTGGCAGGGGAGGTCCGGCTCCAGGCAGAGGGAGCCGGGCAGATACGGGCCGGTGTCCCAGGGCTGGGCCGTGGCCAGGAAGATCGCCAGGCAGGGTACGCCGAGGCCTGCGGCCAGATGCATGGTGCCGGTGTCATTGGTCACGAGGAGCTTGCAGTTCGCCAGCACCGCGGCCAGCTCGGGCAGGTCGGTTTCGCCCAGGAGGTCGATGACCGGCGCGTTGCCACTCGCGTTGATCAGCCCGCGCAGCCGCTGGCCGAGCGGTTTTTCTTCATTCGTGCCCACGAGCACCGGGCAGAACCCGGCAACAGAAAGCCCGCTGGCCACCTCGGCGAAGCGCGCCACGGGCCAGCGTCTGCGGTCCTCGGACGCGCCGAGCTGCAGGGCCACATAGCCGTTCGCCGGAGCTTCGGGCAGCAGGCTTTTCAGGCGGGTCAGGGCGTCCGCCTTGGCCGCAGCGCTCGGGCCGCGCAGGCCAAAGCCCCCGCAGGCATCGGGCGCGCCGGTGAGCCCGCTGATGCGCCGGAAGAGGTCCACGATGTTGAAGGGGCTGGCCCCGCGCGAGGTGGCGGCCAGCTGCAGGAAGGCCGCCCAGGCCGAGGTGTCGGCGTTGAAGCCGTGGTCATCGAGGACAAAGCCGCGCAGCTCCGCGGCGCCCAGCGACATGGCCAGCAGCCGCGCAGGCTCGGACGGTGTCAGGTTGATGACGAGCTCGGGGGCGAACTCGCGGCGCACCCGGTCCACGGCCTCGCGGTAGCTCGCCAGGGCCAGGCGCCAGTCCTGGTCCAGCCGGGCCAAAAGACGCGCGCCAGGGAAGGGGAACAGGCCGTCCAGGCCCTGCATGAGGCTGGCCGCCGGGGCAAAGTTCTCCAGACAGGCCAGGCCCACGCTGTGGCCCTGGGCCTTGAGCCCGGCCACGGTGGGCTGGGACTGGAGCAGGTCGCCCAGTCGGGTCAGGTTCAGCACGAGGACTCGCATCAACTCTCCAGCGCGCCGGGTTCCGGCAGAATTTTCTTCTCACGCGGTGAAGCAAGAAGCCTGCCGCGGGCGCATGAGCGCCTGCCGCGCCTGCCGCTGGCTGCCGTTCACCCGGCCCCTGCTGCGGTAAGCGGCGCAAAACTGCGGGTGAGTGTTCGTCGGGCTATTCTGGATGCTCACCGCCCCAATCCAGCCACTGGACGAAATTGGGTACAACAAAGCGAAAATGTGCTTTACTTGCTCAAACGTGGACAGCGCGGCGCGGCCTTGGACGGTCCGGGGCGCCTGCGAAAGCGAACGATAACCAGGAGGGACCATCATGAAGAAAGATCCGGACGCCATTCTCAATTCGCCTGAATTCAAGGCCCTGGTCGCCAGGCAGTGGGCGGTCTCGGCGGTCCTGTCCATTATAATGCTCGGCGCGTACTTCGGCTTCATCCTGGTCCTGGCCTTCAACAAGGCCGTGCTCGGGACCATGCTCACCGAGGGCCTGAGCCTCGGCATCCCGGTGGGCCTGTTCGTCATCCTGCTGGCCTGGGGCCTCACCGGAATCTACGTCTTCTGGGCCAACGACAAATTTGACAGCGCCGTGAACGCCATCCGGCAGAGCCTCAGGAGGGACTAGCAATGGACCAGTTCACCACCACCATCGGGCAGCCGAACCTCACGAGCATCCTGTTCTTCTTCGTCTTCATCACGGTGACGATGTTCATCACCTACTACGCAGCCAAGCGCACCAAGACCACGGCCGACTTCTATGCCGCGGGCGGCGGCATCTCCGGCTTCCAGAACGGCCTGGCCCTGGCCGGAGACTACATGAGCGCAGCCTCGTTTCTCGGCATCGCCGGGCTCGTGTCCCTCAAGGGCTACGACGGCCTCATCTACTCCATCGGCTTCCTCGTGGGCTGGCCGATCATCATGTTCCTCATCGCCGAGCCCCTGCGCAACCTCGGCAAATACACCTTTGCCGACGTGGTGGCCTACCGCCTGTCGCAGAAGCCCATCCGCATCGCGGCCAGCGTCGGCTCGCTCATGACCGTGTGTTTCTACCTCATCGCGCAGATGGTGGGCTCCGGCTCGCTCATCCACATGGTCTTCGGCCTGCAGTATGAGATCGCCATCGTGTTCGTGGGCGCGGTGATGATCTGCTACGTGCTCTTCGGCGGGATGCTGGCCACCACCTGGGTGCAGATCATCAAGGCCGTGCTGCTCCTCGGCGGGGCCACGGTGCTCGTGCTCATGGTCCTCTACCGCTTCGACATGAACCCGGTGCACCTCTTTGCCGCGGCCCAGGCCAAGTACGGCGACAAGGTGCTGGCCCCGGGCCAGCTCGTGTCCAATCCCTGGGACGCCATGTCGCTTGGCCTGGCGCTGATGTTCGGCACGGCCGGCCTGCCGCACATCCTCATGCGCTTCTACACCGTGCCCGACGCCAAGGCCGCCCGCAAAAGCGTGTTCGTGGCCACCGGCTTCATCGCCTTCTTCTACATCCTGACCTTCATCATCGGCTTCGGCGCCATGACCCTCGTGGGCCAGGACGTGATCTCGGGCATGGACAAGGGCGGCAACATGGCCGCGCTGCTCCTGGCCGAGGTCACCGGCGGGACCATGTTCCTCGGCTTCATCGCGGCCGTGGCCTTTGCCACCATCCTCGCCGTGGTGTCGGGGCTGACGCTCGCCGGGGCCACGACGCTGTCCCACGACCTCTACGTGAACGTGTTCCGGGGCGGCCGCGCGGCCGAGCAGGAAGAGGTGCGCGTGGCCAAGATCGCCACCCTGTGCCTCGGCGTGGTGGCCGTGGCGCTCGGCCTGGCCTTCAAGGGCCAGAACGTGGCCTTCATGGTCGGCCTGGCCTTTGCCATCGCCGCCAGCGCCAACTTCCCGGCCCTCGTGCTCTCCATCATGTGGCGCCGCTTCAGCACGCTCGGCGCGGTGTTCTCCATCGTCACCGGCACGACGCTGGCCGTGGTGCTCATCGTCATCAGCCCCACGGTGTGGGTGGACATCCTGAAGAACCCGGTGGCCATCTTCCCGCTGAAGAACCCGGCACTCATCTCCATGACCGGGGCCTTTTTCGCGGGTTGGCTCGGTTCCGTGATTAAGCGTGACGAACGCGCCGAATCGTTGTATGCGGAACAAAAGGTCCGCAACTACCTCGGCGTGAGCGTGGAGTGACCTTGAAACGGGCGTTGCCCGTTCAATGAGCGTGGAATGAATGATGCTTTAGTCACCTTTCTGAAAGCGGTAATTCCCTTCTCCCTCCTTCCCCAGCGCCTGCTGGGGTCGGAGGGGGATTTTTTTTCCACCCGGCACCTGGCCGCGGGCGAGGAGATCCTGGCCGCGGGCACCAGCCCGGACGCCGCCTGCGTGGTGCGCTCGGGCTCGCTGGAGGCCATGTACGACCAGTGCCTGCCCCTGACGCTCCTGCCGGGCGACATGCTGGGCTGGGAGGCTGCGCTGCCAGAGGGGCAGGGCTCCGAAGGACAGGGCACAGGGCTCTGGGAGGCGAGAGCGGCCGAGGCCTCGGAGGTCATCCTCATCCCCCTGGACGTTTTGGCCCGGCTCATGGCCGACGAGCTCTTCGTGCGCGCCCTGACCGCCCGTTCAGGCGGGCTGGCCGCAGCAGCGGAGCGCGCCAAGGGCCAGGCCTGCCGGCCCGGCCCGGACCCCTTCCTGCGCCTGCGCGTGGGCGACGTGACCTGCCCGGCCCCGGTCTTTGTGGACTCCGCCATGAGCGTGGCCCAGGCCGCGCGCGTCATGGCCCAGGCCCGGGCCACCTCGGCCCTGGTGCGTGAGCAGGGCGCAGTGCTGGGCATCCTCACCGAGCGCGACGTACTGGCCAAGGTGGTGGCTGCCGGGGAGAACGCCGAGACCATGCCTGTGACCCAGGTCATGACCCCGGGCCTGGTCACGGCCGGGCCGGACGAGCTGCTCATCGAGGCCTTTTCGCGCATGGTGCACCACGGCATCCGCCGGCTGGTGCTGCTGGACGAGTCCGGCGCGCCCGCGGGTGTGCTGGGCGAACGCGATATGCTCTCCGCGCGCGGGGAAAGCCCGCTGGCCCTGGCCGCGGAGATCGCCGGGGCTTTGGCGCCCGGGGAGCTCACCCAGACCTTCGAGCGCCTGCACCGCATGGCCGGGCGCAGCGTGGCCGAGGGCATTGCCAGCGACGCCGTGGGACGGCTCATCAGCGAGATGCACGACCGCATCCTGTGCCGGGCCTGGGAGATGGCGCTGACCGAGCTTGGCCCTGCGCCCGCGCCCCACAGTGTGCTGGTGCTGGGCAGCCAGGGGCGGCGCGAGCAGTTCCTGGCCACGGACCAGGATCTGGCCCTGGTGTATGAGGGTTCAGGCGGAGATTCGGGCCCGGAACTCGCGGCCTGGTTCGAGCGCCTGGGAGTGCGGCTGACGCAGATGCTGCTCGATGTGGGCTTTCCGCCGTGCAGGAACCGCATCATGCTGGACAACCCGGACTGGCGCAGGAGCCTGGACAGCTGGCTCGATCTCTTTGACTCCATCGCCGACCGGCCCGACGCCGAGGGGGTCTTGAAGGCCTCGCTCTTGGCCGACATGCGGGGTGTGCAGGTGCAGGGCGCCGGGGATGGCAGCCTGAACGTGCGCCTGCGCGAGGCCATGGCCAGGCGGCTGCGCAAGAGCCCCATCCTGCTCAAGCTCATGGCCCGCGAGGCCGTGCGCTTCAGCCCGCCGCTCGGGCTGTTCGGGTCCTTCTCGCTCAAAAAGGACGCCGAAGGCCGGGGGGTGCTTGACCTCAAGCGCGGCGGGGTCTTTCCCATCACCCAGGGCGTGAAGACGCTGGCCGTGGACCACGGCCTGGCCGAGACCGGCACCTGCGCGCGCCTGCGCCTGCTGCACCGCTCAGGCGCCCTCTCCGTGCCCCTGGCCGAGGGCCTGTGCGATGCCTACGGATTTTTGCAGACCCTGCGCATGCGCACCCAGGCCGCGCAGCTGCGCCAGGGCAAGGCGCTCACCAACGACATCCGGCCCGAGATCCTGGGCGCCA
>JANXYI010000146.1 GCA_025350085.1 Deltaproteobacteria bacterium | reverse complement strand
TTGAGCCCGCGTTCCAGGACGATCTCGTCCTCGTCCACGGGCTCGATGAACGGCTGAGCCAGCTCGGCAATGCGCGCACGCAGGGTGTTCAGGCCAAAGCCGTGGGCCGCGGACACGGGCGCGATCTCCAGGCCCAGGGCGTGGAAATCCGCCGTGGCCTTGGCCTCCTGCTCCGGGCCGTCGATCTTGTTGACCACGAGCAGGATGGCCTTGCCCGCAGCGCGCACCCTCTCGCTCACGGACTCGTCCAGGCCTGTGATGCCCTCGCGGCCGTCGACCACGAAGAGCACCACGTCGGCCTCTTCGAGGGCCTCGGCCGCCTGGTCGAAGACGCTTCGGTCGATGCCCGCGTTGTCCTCTTCGAGCGCGTCGGGCAGCATGCCGCCGGTGTCGACCACGGCCAGGCGCACGCCGTCCTCGTCCATCTCGCCGTAGATGCGGTCGCGGGTGACCCCGGGCATGTCGTGGGTGATGGCCTGGTTCTTGCGGATCAGGCGGTTGAACAGGCTGCTCTTGCCCACGTTGGGCCGTCCGATGAGTGCGATGATGGGCAACATGGTCGTCTTCCAGATGCCTGGCCGAGGCTTGACGCCCCGGCCAGGGCTTGGTTGTTTCCAGCAGTTATAAACGGGCGTTAATGTCCTGGGCGACCTTCACGCCGGAAAGCAGCATGCCGCCGAAGATCGGCCCCATGCGATACGAGCCGTACACGGCATTGGCAGCCATGCCCGCCACCCACACGCCGGGGAAGACCTCGCGCGTATGGCGCACGGTGTTGGCCTCGGCCACGTCGGCCCACATGGACTGCTCGCCCTCGATGCCGCCGGACGGCGTGTTCAGTTTCACCCCGTTCTTGCGCACCAGGGTTTTCAGCATCTCCACGGCGTGTCCCGTGCATTCTATGGCATGTGTGCAGTGGAGCACAAGCGGGTCCACGTGCAGCCGCGCCATCTCCACGGGGCTGGAATTCACCACCAGGCCCATGACCCTCTTTATCCCGTCGACCTCGCGCAGCACCACGTCCTCCACGCTCATGCAGTTGAAGACGCACGCGCCCGCCTGCGTGGCCTTGAAGGCCAAAGCCGCTGTGGCGGCCACGGAGTCGGCCAGGAAGTAGCCGGGCTTATACTCGCGCAGGGTGCAGCCCGCGCCCTCCAGGATGCTTTTCGCCTCCTCCTGGACCACGATGTAGTTCCAGGTCATGCCGCCGCCCCACATGCCGCCGCCCACGCTCAATTTGCGCTCGAACAGGGCCACCTTGCGGCCGGCCTCGGCCAGCTTCCAGGCCGCGGTCAGGCCCGAGGGCCCGCCGCCCACAATGGCCACGTCCAGGTCCAGGCAGCTCCGAAACTTCTCGAAATACGCGCTGGCAATGGCCTCGGTGACAATCCTCTCGTCAATGATCATGCTCGTCCTCCTGCAACTGTTGCGGTTTTGACCAAACGCGCCTCAAACGAAAAACCGTCCCAAAGAAGGGACGGCTCCTCGCGTTGCAGAATTCCCTTCGTCGGCATTACCCGGACAGGTTCAACGGTCAACCCCACAGCCAATGCAAGGGGTCCTCTCAGCCCGGTTTCTCCGAGCTCCCGAAGGACGGCTTGTTCCTTAAACGGAACTATTTAAATAGCTTGGCAATGGCCTCCGTGTAGGACGCAGTCAGCACGCCGCGCTCGGTGATGATCCCGTGGATGAGCCGGGCCGGGGTCACGTCAAAGGCGAAGTTGAACACGCCCACGCCGTCCGGGGTGATCTGCGTGGCGCCGATGTGCGTCACCTCGCGCGGGGTGCGGTCCTCGATGGGAATCAGCGAGCCGTCAGCGGTCTCCGGGTCGATGGTCGAGACCGGGGCAGCAACAAAGAACGGGACGGCGAACTCCTTGGCCAGGAGCGCCACGCCAAAGGTGCCGATCTTGTTGGCCGCGTCGCCGTTGGCCGCGATTCTGTCGGCCCCCACGATGACCTTCTGCACCAGGCCGCGCTGCATCAAAAGCGCGCAGGCGTTGTCGCAGGCGACCTTCACCGGAATGCCGTCCTTGTGCAATTCATAGGCGGTCAGGCGCGCGCCCTGCAAAAACGGCCGGGTCTCGTTGGCGATGACCTGCACACGCTTGCCCTGCGCAATGGCTGCGCGGATGGGCGCGAGCGCCGTGCCATACCCGGCCGTGGCGAGCGCCCCGGCATTGCAGTGGGTCATCACCGTGTCGCCGTCCGCGATCAAGTCCGCGCCGGACGCGCCGATGGCCTTGCAGGTGGCGATGTCCTCGGCGTGCACGACCTTGGCCTTGGCCAGCCAGAAGACGGACAGCTCGTCCAGGGTGAATTCCGGATGCCTGGCCCACTCGGCCTGCATGAGCCTGACGGCCCAGCGCAGGTTGACCGCCGTGGGTCGGGCGCTGGCGATCTGCTCCAGCTTGTCGGCCAGGGCAGGCTTCCAATCGGCAACACCACTGATCTCGCGCGCGGCCAGGTAGCAGCCGTAGGCCGCGGTGACGCCGATGGCCGGGGCCCCGCGCACGACCATGACCACCAGGGCTTCGCAGATGTCCTTGACAGTCTTGCAGAGGAAAAATTCCTCGCGCAGGGGCAGGTAGCGCTGGTCGAGCAGGACCAGGGCGTCGTGCTCCGGGGAATACTGGATATGCTCGGTCATTATTTATCCTTCGAATTATTTAGGCTTTTTGCGAATTATTTCAACTTTTCGGCCAAAAGCTGGTTCACCACGGCCGGGTTGGCCTGGCCCTTGGTGCGGCGCATGACCTGGCCCACAAAAAAGCCCATGAGCTTGGTCTTGCCGCCGCGAAACTCGGCCAGCTCCGCGGGGTTCTCGGACAGCACGGCGTCGATTGCTGAAGCCAGGGCGGAGGTGTCGGAAATTTGCACCAGGCCCTTGGCCTTGACCAGCGCCTCGGGATCGACCCCGGTTTCGAGCAGCTCGGGCAGGATGTCCTTGGCGCTCTTGGCGCTGATGGCGCCCTGCTCCACCAGGCGCACGAGCGCAGCCAGGTTCGCGGGCGTGAGCTTCAGGTCCGCGGCGCGGCCGCCAGTGGCGTTCAGCTCGCGCAAAATGTCGGTCATGATCCAGTTGGCGATCTTCTTGGGTTCATTGAAGGCCGTCACGGCTGCCTCGAAATATTCGGCCAGGTCGCGCTCGGCCGTGAGCAGCTGGGCGTCGTCCGCGGCCAGGCCATACTGCGTCACAAAGCGCTGCCCCTTCGCCTTGGGCAGCTCGGGCAGCTCGGTGCGCCACTGGTCCAGCCAGGACTCCTGAAGCACCAGAGGCACCAGGTCCGGGCAGGGGAAATAGCGGTAGTCGTGGGCCTCTTCCTTGCCGCGCATGGAGTGCGTGGTGCCCTTGGCAGCATCATACAGCCGCGTCTCCTGGACCACCTGTTCGCCGTCCTCCACCAGGTCGATCTGGCGCTCGACTTCGTATTCAATGGCCTTGTGCACGTGCTTGAAGGAGTTCAGGTTCTTGAGCTCCGCGCGGGTGCCGAAGGCCTCCTGGCCAAAGGGCCGGATGCTCACGTTGGCGTCGCAGCGAAAGCTGCCCTCCTCCATGTTGCCGTCGCAGATGTCGAGGTAGACCAGGATGCTGCGCAGGGCCTTCAGGTAGGCCACGGCCTCCTCAGGGCTGCGCATGTCCGGCTCGGAGACGATCTCGATCAAGGGCACGCAGGAGCGGTTCAGGTCCACAAAGCTGGCGTTGTCGTGCGCCGAGTGGATGTTCTTGCCGGCGTCCTCCTCCATGTGGATGCGCGTGACGCCCACGCGCTTGGGCCCCTTGCTGGTCACGATGTCGACGTGCCCGCCCTCGCAGATGGGCAGCTCGAACTGGGAGGTCTGGTAGCCCTTGGGCAGGTCCGGGTAGAAGTAGTTCTTGCGCGCGAACACGCTCTTTCTGTTGATCTCGCAGTCGATGGCCAGGCCCATCTTGGCCGCAAATTCCACGACCTTGCGGTTCAGCACGGGCAAAACGCCGGGCATGCCGGTGCACACCGGGCAGGTGTTCTCGTTCGGCTCCGCGCCGAACTGCGTGGAGCAGGAGCAGAAGATCTTGGACGCGGTCTTGAGCTGGGCATGCACCTCAAGGCCGATGACGGTCTCATAGCTGGCCATGCGCCCTCCCCTTGCCTTTACCTGGCCCCTAGGCCCCGGCCTTGCGGCTGTAGAGTTCGGGGTTCAGGCGCGGATCATTGTACATCTTGAACTGGTAGTAGACCTTGGGCCGCTTGTGCCCCGCGGCGTAGTCCTCCACGAGGTCGCCTACCGCCTGCCGCAGGTCGGCGCGCTGCTCCGTAAGCACGGCGAGCTTGCGCTGGCACTCGGCCACGAGGTCCTCGCCCGCGCCCGAGCGCTCGGACTGCTCGCGCATGTGGAAGGTCTTGAGCGCCAGGATGGAGCCGCGGTCGAGCGCCACGCCCAGGGACTCGGTGTTGAAACGCGGGCGCTCACCCTCAGCCTGGGGCGGCAGGATGGGATCAAGGGCGCGCACCAGGAACAGGTCCAGGCGCTCGATCAGGTCGTTGCGCTCCTGGTTCAGCTTGTCGATGGCGTACTTGCAGTCCGCGATGAGCTCCGGCCCGGCGTCCTTCCTGCGCGCGCGGTCCTCCACGTGCCACAGGCGGAAGTTGGTCCAGTGCTGGCGCAGCACGAGTTCGGCAAAGCCCAAAGCGTCGGCCACGGCCGGAATGTCCGTGGCAAAGGTCGGCTCCTGAAGATGCCAGGGGGCCACGGCCTGGTCCTGGTCCGCAAAGGCGCGCGTGAGAAGCTCACGGAGGTCGGCAAAGGAGAATTCGGTCATGCTGCTCTCTTGTTTCAGGTCCATGATGTCATTGTCTGGCCGTCATTGTCTGCCCCGCAGCGCGTTTTTGCTCACGAGCAGATGCAGTGTGGCGGGTGTGCGCAGGGACGCCTCCAGGCGCTGTGCGCGCTCGCCGCTACCAAGGTACAGGTCGAGCCTGAGGCCCCGGATGTCCGCGCCGGAGTCCTGGACCAGCACCAGGGAGCGCAGGGGCTCCGCGGGCTGGCCCGGCAGCGGGCCACTCAGCTGGACAGACAGCGGAGCTGACAGCACCGCCACGGCACCCAGGGGCAGGAGACTTGGGTCTGTAGCCAGACTGACCAGCGGCGTCAACGGTTTTCCCATGGCCCCCTCGCTGGCGGCGGCCGTAAACCGGAAGAACACGTAGCTGCGGTTCTCGGACATAAGTTCCAGGGCGCGGGCGGGGTTGGCCGCGCACCAGGACCGGATTTCCTCCCGGTTCAGGCGCTCTTTGGGCAGGGCCCCGGCGTCCAAAAGAATCTGGCCCAGGCCCTTGAAGGTGAGCCCGTTTCCGGCCGCGAAGTGCACCCCGCGCACGCTCCCGTCGGGAAAACGCAGGGAGCCGCCGCCCTCGGTCTGGAGCAGGAAGGCGTCGGCCGGGCTTTTCAGCCAGGCCAGCTCCAGCCCGCGCCCGGCCAGCGCCCCGCGCTGGTCCACGTCCCGGCGCGCGTACGCCTCCGGCCGCTGGGCCAGGTCCGGCGGCGGGGCGTAGAGCGGATGCTCGAAGCTTGGCGCGCGGCCGGGGCTGGCCTCCAGCTCCGGCGAATAATAGCCCGTGAGCAGGGGCTGCGGCGCCAGCTCGTACCAGACAAAGCGCTCGGACAAGAGGCCCGGATTGGCGTCCAGGCCGGACAAAAGCGCGAGGAGCTCCCCGGCGGTTTGGCGCAACTGGCCCCAGGTCAGCGAGCCGCCGGGCCGCACCAGGGCCGGGGCGTCCCTCGGCATGCGGCCGAGGTGCTCCAGGCTCAGGCGCAGGGGTCCGGCCAGCTCGGTGTAGGAGGTGAGGGCCTGGCCGGCCAGGGACAGCTCTTGGCACAGAAGCGCGGCCTCAAAACCGCTCCGGGCGCTGAACTCGGCCTGGGCCAGGTCCGGGCGGGAGTCGTCCGGGACTTGGGCCGGGGCTGAAGACGGCGCCGGAACCCGGCCGCGCCTGGCCGGGGCCGGGCGGCCGCCGGAGCTGGAACCCGGCCAGGGCACGTAGTCGCTCACGCCGCAGCCCAGGAGGACAAAGACCAGGCCCGCGGCCAGGATCCGGGCAACGCGCTGGCGGCCAATGTTCATGCTGCCCTGCCCTCTTCGCATCGTCCTATCCGCACGGGCTATCCGCACTGGCTACCCACATTGATCAATGGAGGCGTCACAGAACTTGCCCACCCCGTACTCGCGGCGGCGCAGGAACTTCTCCGGGCTGGGGCCGATGATCTGCAGCTCGGGCTGGCGCTTCTGCACCGAGAGCGCGATGTTCATCTCCTTGGTGCAGCCCGTGGAATAGGTGGAGTCCTTGCCCGCCCAGACCGGCGGCACCTTGCGGCCCATGAGCTCGAAGCTCTTCTCGATGTCCGTGTCGGTCTGGAAGCGCCAGACGTTCAGAAAGCCGCTTCTTTGCACGCGCTCCCACATGAACATCAAATCGTCGGCGTCCATGCCCTCCTCGAAGTGCTCGCCGGGATTGATGACAAAGGTGCCCTCCAGGCGCGAGCGCAGGTGGGACACGAAGGTGTTCAGCACCTCGATGGCCACCTTGACTTGGCCCGGGATGCTGCCCACGATGGCGCTGTAGAACATGACCGGCTTGCCCGCGGCGCGCGCCCGGCGCATCTGGCTGATGATGCCGTCGGCCTTGGCCAGGATGGCCTCCTCGCTGAACTTGTGCACGTGTCCGGGCTTGGGCTTGAAGTACATGCGGAACTTGCCGCGCTCGTCGCTGAAGAAGACCAGCACGTCGCGGGTGAACTCGTGGCTGGTGCTGATGAAGCGGCGGTAGTGGGCCTCGCCCTTGGCCAGCACCAGGTCGGACTCCTTCCAGGCCCGGGCAAAGGTGACGGAGGTGCGGTAGGGGTTGAAGCGCTCGCGGGTGCCGTCGGAGATGACCACCAGCTGGTGCTCGCGCGTGGCCTGCAACAGCTCGTTCTTGCTGGCGCGGTCGTTCTGGATGAAATAGGCGTCCTTGAATTCCTGAGCCAGGATGGGGTCGCTCTCCAGGTCCCAGACCGTGGGGCTGTCGAAGTAGAAGCCGTCTTTGAGCGCGATGACCACGCGGTGGCCTTGGCGGAGCAGCGCCCGCACCACCTTGAGATCGAGCAAAATGCCGCCGCTGGCGCGGGGCAGGTACAGGATGCGCAGGGGCCCGCGAGCGGGGTCGAAGACGGTGCGCAGGGGCGAAAAATCCACGGGCTCAAGCTGCTTGCGCAGATCCTCGGTGTCCAGGGCGTCCGCAGCCTTGTCCTCGGTCCAGAAGCGCTTGCAGGTGGACAGGTACAAGAGCCGCTCCATCTCCAGCAGGTCGAGCTCGAAGCGCAGCTGGGTGATGCTTGCGCACGAGAGCCGGGCCTCGGGGCAGACGTTGACCAGCCGCTGGAAGGGCTGGCTGTCCACGAAGGTGCGCGCCCGGCGGTTCATCTGGCGCTTGAGCGTGCGGTAAGGGTCGTCTAGCCCGCTCTGGGTCAGGAAGATGGTCAGCATGCGCTTGAGCAGGCGCGAGGGGATGAGGATGGGCGCGTTCAGCGTCATGCGGAACTTGTGGCGGCAGAGGTACAGAATCCTGCGGCGCAGCGGCACCTCGCGCACGTACTCGCGCACAAGGCCAACGAGCAGCTTCCACTGCTGGCCGTATTCCGCGGCCAGATCCTTACCCAGTTTGGCCTTGAGCAGGAAATGCAGCATCCAGTCGCCGCAGGGGGCGTAGAAGCTGTCGTCGTCCAGCGCCACCATGAAGCGGATCTGCTCCGGCGAGGCGTTCTTCACCGGATCGATGGAATGCTCCAGGCTGTTCTCGGTCATGAAGTGCAGCAAAAGCGCGTCCAGCACGGGGTCCTGGCCGTACTTGAGCTCGCTTGCGCTCTCAAAGGTAAAGGTCCGTGGCAAGGGTCACCTCTCGGTAAAAAAGCCTTTGCTCGCCAGGCGGGCGAAATAGGAGGTCCCATCGGTCTCGGCCAGCAGCAGATCGTCCGGCGAACGGCGCACGCGGACCAGGTCCAGCGGCTCAAGGGCAAAGGAGCGCTGCCCGTCCACCGACAGGCGCACCTCGCCCGCCTGCTCCTCCACCAGCACTTGAAGCTCGCCCGCGGCCGGCAGGACCACGGGCCGGAAGTTGTTCAGAAACGGGCACACCGGAGTCAGGCAGATGGCCTCCATCTGCGGGTGCACCAGCGGCCCGCCGGCCGAGAAGCCGTACGCCGTGGAGCCTGTGGGGGTCGAGATAATGAGTCCGTCGGAGCGCATGGCCCCCACCCGCTCGCCATCGCGCGAGACCACCAGGCGGATGAGCCGGGCCAGCTCGCCCCGGCTGACCACCAGGTCGTTGATGGCCCGGCCGGAGCAGACGCTTTCCCCCTGGCGCCCGACATCAAAGGCCAGGCTGACGCGCCGCGACAGGACATAGGCCCCGCTCATCAGCGCCGTGAGGCTCCGCTCCCAGTCCCCGGCCGGTTCGGCCAGAAAGCCCACGCGGCCCAGGTTCAGGCCGAGCAGCGGCAGGCCGCGGCCCAAGGTGGCGCGGGCCACGCCGATGAAGGTGCCGTCGCCGCCCAGCACCAGCACCGCGTCCCAGCCGTTGGCCGCCGGGGGCTGGGCCGCGGCCGCGCCCCGGTCCGAGCGGTGCTCGCAGAGGGTGGCCGCGCCCCCCCGCTCAGTGAGCCAGGCGGAGATCTCCTGGCCCAGGGCCAGGGCCGCCGCGTCGCCGGTGCGCGCCATCATCAGGAAAGACTTCAGCTGTCTGTTCATGGCGCGACCCTAGTCAAATCCGCAAAAACATTCAACACACGGCGAAATCGACCTGCGGGCAAAAAAGTTCTGCGTATTTTCGCTTTGACCCCTAAAGTATTTCCCCGCACCTGACGATAAGGGTAACAAGCTAGGAGTATATGGGATGATTGCTCGCCCGGTGAATGTTCGCCTCATGCTGCGCACCTACGGAAAGCAGCTCACAAGCGCCAAGCGGCTGGCCCGCTTCAAGAGGGCGCTCGTGCTTTCCGGCGCGCAGGACCAGGTGAGCATCTCGCGGGAGGCCAAGCGCCGCGAGATGGTCGAGCGCATCAGCCAGGAGGTCATCGAAAACCTCCTGGTCAGCGGCCAGGAAAATCCCGTGGTCATCGGAGTGCTTGAGGATCTGGAGCAGGATTTGGGTGAACGGGTGCTGTTCGACTATCCCCTGGACGGCGGCGAGGTGCAGATCCTGCGCCAGACCGAGGCCGGACCCAGGGAGGTCGACCCGGAGGAAAAGATGCGCATCCTGCGCAGGCTCTGGGAAATAACCCTGGACAGGGTTGACGGCACCATGCTTTGATACCCTCAACTGGAGGGGGAGGCGTCATGGAGATCAAGAAGGTATACGGTGGGCTGGACCCCTACGCCACGCAGCGCTTGCAGGAAAACCAGCGCGCGCAGCAGGACCAGGCCGTAACCCGGCAGAACGGCGCGGCCGAGCAGCAGCAGTCCGGCGACAAGGTCGCCCTGTCGCCCGAGGCCCGGCTGCTTGGCGCGGCCCTGAATGCCGCCAATGCAGCTCCCGAGGTGCGCGCCGAGAAGGTGCGTACGCTCAAGGAGCAGGTGCAGAGCGGCACGTACAAGCCGGACATCAAGAAGGCCGCCGCGAACCTGATCCGCGACGACCTGAACCTCATAAAGTAGCCTGAAGACCGCCGGGAGGTCCCGGCGTGCGAAAGGCGAGAGAGAGGCTCCCCGGGCAGATGGCTGCCAGGGGGACTTTTGAGTTTGAGCTTTTGGGCTAAAAGCCGGGGCTATTCCGGCGCGGGCACGGGCTTGGACGGGCGCTGCGCCTCGTTCAGGCGGAAGTGCGTGGGGAGCTTGGCGTCCACCTGCGGAGCCTGCAGGCCAAGGCGCGCCTTGGTGTTCAGGATGATCGGCCCGGAGAGGTTCAGAGTGGTCGCTTCCGGGCGGTCCTTGGGGATGGTCACGGTGACGAGCACGGCGATCTGCCGGATGCTCTCCACCTGCAAAAGCTTCTTTTCGGGTGCTTCGAGCTTGACGTTGTAGTCCGGCAGGAAGGGGTACGGGTCGGCCACGAGCAGGCCCAGGCCCGGATCGGTGACGCACTGCAAGAGCAGGAACGGCGAGTTCTCGCG
>JANXYI010000179.1 GCA_025350085.1 Deltaproteobacteria bacterium | reverse complement strand
CATGGAGCTGGGCGTCAGCGTCCTGCCCCCGCTGCCCAAGGACGCCACGGACCGCAACCGCACCTCGCCTTTCGCCTTCACCGGCAACAAGTTCGAGTTCCGCGCGGTGGGCTCCACGGCCCCGATCTACTTCCCCAACACGGTGCTCAACACCATCGTGGCCGACCTGCTGGCCGAGATGACCGACCAGCTGGAGAAGGCCGCCAAGACGGGCAACTTCAACAAGGCCCTGGCGTCGCTGCTGCAGAAGTACGTCAAGGAGCACAAGGGCGTCATCTTCAACGGCAACGGCTACAGCGAGGCCTGGCACAAAGAAGCGGCCAAGCGCGGCCTGCCCAACCTGAAGAGCACGCCCGACGCCCTGCACGCCATGGACAACGGCGAATACAAGAAGCTCTTCGCCAAGCATAAGGTGTTGAGCAACAAGGAGTACACCGCCCGCGAAGAGATCATGTGGGAGCGCTACGTCAAGCAGCTGAACATCGAGGCCCTGGCCTGCGTCGACATCGCCCGCAACCAGATCCTGCCCGCGGCGGTGAAGTACCAGAACGAGCTGGCCGTCACCATCAAGGCCACCGAGGACGTGGTCTCGGCCAACAACACCGGCAGCAAGGCCGTGCTGGAAGACGTGGTCGAGAACATCAATGCGCTGTACGCCGGCATCGAGAGCCTGAAGAAGGCCCACGTGTCCGCCGCCGGCGCGTCGAGCCTGCCCAAGCAGGCCGAGGCCTACCGCGACCAGGTCATGCCCGCCATGCTCAAGGTGCGCGAAGCCGCGGACACCTTGGAAGGCTTGGTCAACGACGAGCTCTGGCCGCTGCCGAAGTACCGCGAGATGCTGTTCCAGTACTAAAGAACGGCTGTTGGAAAGCCAAAGGAGGCAGGCCCCTAGGGGCCTGCCTCCTTTTTTTATCCCGCAAGGCGCAACAGGGCCGAATGAGCGCTTTCTAAAGATGAAAAGCCCGTGTTCTGGCCCTAAAATAGGGACAGAGGGGTCTATGCGCATCATCCTGTTCCTGGCACTGCTCGTCCCGGGGCTCCTGCGCCCGGCGTCCGATTGGCGCCTGGACTATGGGCTGCTGGCCTCGGCCGGCATGGGCCGTTTTTCCACGGATCCCACGTCGGGGGCGGTGCCTGCGGGGACCAACAACCTCTATGCCCTGTTCCCGCCCTCGGCCACGGGCCGGGGCGAGCTAGGCCCGGTGGGCGGCGTGGGCCTGCAGGTCATGCTGCGGCGCAAGCACCGGTTCTTCACTTCGGTGGAACTGGTGGCCGACGGCGTGGAGCTGAACTCCAGCGACACCCTCACCTTCCTCGACGGCACGGTCGTCAACCGCCGGACGTCCTGGGATTACAGCGGACTTCGCACGGATCTCATCCTGGGCTGGGCCTGGCCACGGCGCTGGGACGACGAATGGACCTGGTCCCCGCACCTGGCCGCGGGCGGCTGGTATGAGGCCATCACCGGCCGGCGCAAGACCATCAGCGCGGACAACGGCCCGGCCACCGAGGTGCGCTGGACCGACGCCCCGCCCGACGATGCGGGCGGGCTCATCAGCGTGGGCCTGGACTGGGTGCGGCAGGAAAAGGGCGGCTGGCCCAGCCGCGTGGGCATCGATCTGCGCTGGCGCGAAGGGCGCACCCAGCCCGAGCCCGGCTACGGCGGCGACCGGCCCCTGAGGGCCTTTGAAGCCGTGCTCTCACTGCCTTTGATGGTGCATTACTTCTGAACGGCGAGGGATCCATGAGCGAAGACGAAGCGCAGAAATCGGTCGAAGAGGTCGCCAAAGACATCCTGGTGAAGCGGCGCTACGAGCGCCTGCGCGCGGGCCTGCAGATCAAGTACCGCGCCGTGGGCCCCACCGAGGAAGCCACCCTGGTCAAGACCGGGGGCTACGCCGCGCCCGAGGTCTTCAAGGCCAACACCACCGAGATCCACGATTTCAACAAGGTGGCCTGCGAGGACATCAGCCTGGGCGGCTTGAAGATCAATACGCCCGCGCCCCTGCCCGAGGGCACGCGCCTGTGGCTGCAGGTGACCATCCCGGGCGTGCCCATCGCGGTCAACGCCATCGGCGAGGTGCGCTGGAGCCGCAGCGCCGGCAGCCTGTGCAGCGCCGGCCTCAGGTTCGTCAGCATCAGCAAGGCCGACTTGGACAAGGTGGAGCGCTTCCTGGTGCTGCAGAAGCGCGCCGGCATGGAGAAGAGAGCCTGAGCAACGAGAACTACGCCGCCCTGGACCTGGGGTCCGGGACCATCAAATTGAGCGTGTTCACCAGGCTGGACGGCCGTTGGAAGGCCCTGGCCTTGCACGAGGCCAACACTGAGCTGCGCCGGGACATGGGGCCTGAGCTGACGCTGAAGGCCGGGCCCTTGGCCGAGACGCTGGCGGCTTGCGAGACTTTTCTGAGGCAGGCGCATAAATTGGGCGTGGGCAAGCTGCCGGCTTACGCCACCAGCGCGGTGCGGAAATGCAGGAACCCGCAGGCGCTGCTGGGGCCGCTGGGGAAGATGGGGATACAAGTTCGGGTGATCAGCTCGGACGAAGAGGGACAATGGAATCTGTTGGGTGCGCTTCGGACTTCACCCCTCCCCCTTTTGGGGGACAGCAGCCTCCGACACACCCCCCTCCCCTCTCCGTACGGAAAGGGGAGGGGGGTCGTCGCAGAAGGACGATCCCCACAGGGGGGTGAGGTGAGGTCCGTAGCGAGGATGGGGCTCCTCGTCATCGACCCCGGCGGCGACTCTACTGAAT
>JANXYI010000139.1 GCA_025350085.1 Deltaproteobacteria bacterium | reverse complement strand
CCGCAGCCGCTGGACAATCTGCTGGACAAGCCGCTGGCAAGCCCACAGCCCAGAAACTGAGCCGGGCCGCCCGAAAAAAGGCCGCTGAACAGAAGGCCGCTGGCCAGAAGCCTGCCAGCCAGAAGCCCGCCAGCCAGAAGGCGACCCAACAGAAACCGGCCGGGCCCAAGCCCGCCAAAAAGAAGAAGGCTGCCAAGAAGAAGGCCGCCGGTAAGAAGCCCGCAGCCAAGAAGCCTGCGGCAGCCAAGGAAAGCTAAGGGCCGTGCGGATCATTGAGCTCGGACTGACGCCTTACGCCCAGGCCGAGGCGCTGCAACTCACGATCCTGGCCGAGGTGCTGGCCGGGGCCGAGGACACGCTCATCTTCGTGGAGCACCCCAGGGTCATCACCCTGGGCCTGCAGGGCGGGCTGGAGCACCTGCGCGTCAACGAAGGCCATCTCGCCAGCCAGGGCGTGGAACTGGCCCGCACCAGGCGCGGCGGCAGCATCACCTGCCATTTCCCGGGCCAGTTGGTGGCCTACCCCCTTGTCCGGGTGGGAAGCCGCAAGGGCGGCATCCGCACATTTTTCAACGACATGGAAGAGGCGGTGATCCGCACGGCCGCGCATTTTGGCGTGGCGGCCCAGCGCCGCCCGGGCTTTCCCGGGGTCTGGACGTGCAATCAGACAGCCACCCGCAAGCTCTGCTCCATGGGCATCGGCGTGAAGCGCGGGGTCACGTACCACGGCCTGGCCCTGAACGTCGGGCCGGATGTGAGCCTGTTTCAGCTGATCACGCTGTGCGGCATAGACGGTGCCGCGCCGACCTCGCTCACGGCCGAGGCCGGGCGCGCAATGGCCATGAAGGAAGTGCAGGATGTCCTTGCCCAAGAATTCCGCGCCCTGTTTGCGCATCCCGCCCTGGCTTAGGGTCAAACTCCCCAGCACCAGGACCTTTGCCAGCACGCGCGGCCTGCTGGATGACCTGCGGCTGAGCACCGTGTGCCAGAGCGCGCGCTGCCCCAACACCTGGGAGTGCTTCTCCAACTCCGTGGCCACCTTCCTGATCCTGGGCCGGGAGTGCACGCGCAACTGCGCCTTCTGCAACATCAATCCCGGCGCGCCCCAGCCGCTCGATGACGACGAGCCCCGGCGCGTGGCCGAGGCCGCGGCCAGGCTCGGACTCCGGCACGTGGTGGTGACCTCGGTCACCCGCGACGACCTGCCGGACGGCGGGGCCGCGCACTTCAGCGCCACCATCCGGGCTATCCGCGCGCGCCTGCCCGAGTGCACGCCCGGATGTACAATCGAGGTGCTCATCCCGGACTTCCAGGGCGACCCAGCTGCGCTCGAAACCGTGCTGGCAGCCAAGCCGGACGTGCTGAACCACAATATCGAGACAGCGGCACGGCTGTACCCGGCCATCCGGCCCCAGGCCGATTACGCCCAGAGCCTGGAACTGTTGCGCCGCGTGGCCCAGCACCCCTCCGGCATCCCGGCCAAGAGCGGGCTCATGGTCGGCCTGGGCGAGACCGACGAGGAACTCAAGCAGACCATCCGCGACCTGGCCGGGGTGGGCTGCACCATGATCACCGTGGGCCAGTACATGCGGCCCTCGCGCCTGCATCCCCCGGTTGCGCGCTACATGCCGCCCGCGGAGTTCGACGAGCTGGCGGCATTCGGGCGCGCGCTCGGCGTGGCCAGGATGTTCTGCGCGCCCCTGGTGCGCAGCAGCTACCACGCGGCCGAGCTGGCGGAAAATATCGAAGGATAACCCGGAATGCGCGCCCGTGAACCCTGGACAGAACCCGGAATGCGGGTGTATCTTGTGAAAAAATAGACAAATACCAAGACGCTGGTCTTCTGTTCCTCCCTTCAACACCGCTGGAGGTCCCTGTGAGCAAGCTCTGGAAAAGTCTGATCCCGGTTCTGGCCGCCCTGGCCGTCTGGGCCATCCCCACCCCGTCCGGCCTGGAAGCCTATGCCTGGCAATACTTCGCCATCTTCGTCGGCGTTGTGGTGGCGCTCATCCTGGAACCCATCCCGGCCGCGGCCGTGGGCCTGGTGGGCGTGGTGCTCTGCGCCGCGCTTATGCTCGTGCCCGCGCCCGAGCCCCCGAAGCCGCCCGCGCCCAAGCCCGAAGCGGCCAAGGCCGAGGCAGCCAAACCCGCTGACGCCCCCAAGCCGCCGGACGGCGTGAAGCCGCCCGATGCGGCCAAAACTGACGCCGCCAAGCCCGCCCCGGCTGCCGCCGCCAAGGTCGAGGCCGTGAAAGCCGAGGCCCCCAAGGCCGCTGCCCCGGCTGCCGCTGCTGCGACTGTGGCCGCCCCTGCTCCGACCAAGACCGACGCCGCCAAGCCCGCCGACAAGCCCGCGGTCAAGAAACCCAAGCCCGCCGACGAGATCCGCT
>JANXYI010000134.1 GCA_025350085.1 Deltaproteobacteria bacterium | reverse complement strand
GAAGGTCAGGGCTTGGATCTTGCCTGCGGCAAGCGCCTCCACGATCTCCGAGGGGTCGGCCTGGGTGAGCCTGGTCTCGTACACCGGCAGGATGCGCACATTGGCGCCAGCGCGGGCCAGCTCCTCGGGCAGCACCTCGCGGGCCACCTTGGCGCGCGGAATGAGCACGTTCTTGCCCGCGATGCCGAGCTCGAGCAGCCCGGTGACGATCTCCTCGGCCACGTATTTCGGCGGCACGAAGTCCGGGTTCACGCCGCGCAGTTTGAGCTCCTCGGCCGTGGCCGGGCCGATGGCTGCCACGCTTAAGCCCCCCAGCGCCCGGGAATCCAGGCCGATCTCGCCGAGCTGGTTCCAGAAATGCTTCACGCCGTTGACCGAGGTGAAGATGAGCCAGTCCACGGTCGCAAGCGTCAGGATGGCCTGCTCGACCTCCTCATAATCGTCCAGGGGCTCCACCGTGATGGTGGGAAACTCGAACACGCAGGCACCCATCTGGCGCAGCACGTCGGCCAAGTCGCTGGCCTGCTCACGCGCGCGGGTGACGACGACGCCCTTGCCCAGCAGCGGCTTCTTCTCGAACCAACTGAGCTTGCCGGCGAGCGAGCACACGCCGCCCACGATGATGATGCTGGGCGCGGCGAACTTGCGGCGTTCGGCCTCGGCAGCCACGTTTTCCAGCGTCGAGACCATGCTCTCCTGATTGCAGCGCGTGCCCCAGCGGACGAGGGCTACAGGAGTATCCTTCGACCGGCCCCCGGCCATGAGCTTGCCCGCGATCATGGGCAGGTTCTTCACGCCCATGTAGAACACGAGCGTGCTGTTGCTCTTGGCGTAGACCTCCCAGTTGTGGCCGGACTCTTCCTTGGTCGGGTCCTCGTGGCCGGTGATGAAGCAGACCGAGGTGGTGAAGTCGCGGTGGGTGACCGGGATGCCCGCATAGGCCGGGGCAGCCACGCCAGCGGTGACGCCGGGCACGACCTCAAAGGCGATGCCCTCGGCCACGAGCTCTTCGGCCTCCTCGCCGCCGCGGCCGAACACGTACGGATCGCCGCCCTTGAGCCGCGCCACGGACTTGCCCGATCTAGCCTTGTCGATGATGAGCTGGTTGATCTGGTCCTGGGGCAGGGTATGGTCGCCGCCCTTCTTGCCCACGTAGATGATCTCGGCGTCATGCCGGGCGTATTTGAGGAACTCGGCGTTGGCGAGGTAGTCGTAGACCACCACGTCGCAGGTCTCGATGAGCTCCTTGGCCTTGATGGTCAACAGGCCCGGATCGCCGGGGCCTGCGCCGATGAGGTACACGGTGGACATGGGCTCTCTCCAGTCTGTCTATTTCCGGATCAATTGCATGGCTCTGGCGTCGGCCAGGACCACGCTCGTCTCCACCTGGCGCGCCGGGATGTTCCAGTAGGTGCGCAGGAGTGTTTCCTTTTCCGCATGCGAGGTCAAGGTGAAGCCGTGCTTCTGGTAGAAGCTGACGGCCCACGTGGCCGCAGCCCAGGTGCCCATGAGCAGCGGCCGCTCGGCCAGGCCCATGAGGTGCTTGAGCAGCGCCCCGCCAATGCCCTGGCCGCGCTGCGCCGTGCGCACATAGGCATGGCGTATGAGCGTGACTTTTCCGAGGGTGTTGGGGCCGATGCCGCCCCTCTCGTTGTCGGCCAGGTTGTGGGCCAGGTTGTAGGCCGCGTCGGCTGCCGCGTTGGCGGAGATGTCGACATCCTGGCTGCCCATGATGCCGACGAGAACGCCATCAACCTCCGCGCCCCAGAAGCGTACGCCAGCCGCGATCTCGCTCTGCAGCTCGTCCAGCGGCATGTACGGCTCGTACCAGCGGTCCGCCGGGATCACGCCCTTGTAGGCGCTCGCCGCGTCGTTGACGATCTCGGCCATGAGCGGCTCGTCGGCCGGGAGGCAACGGCGGATACGGATGTTCCCGGACATGGGACCTAGCCCTCGTCAAGCGCGCTCTTCAGGCGCTCGTGAAGTTCGGCCATCTTGGCCTTGGCATCTTCCAGGCCAGCCAGCTTGGCCTGCTCCGCAGCCACGATCTCGGCCGGGGCGTTGCCCGCAAAGCCGGGCGCGGACAGCTTGCCCTTGAGCGCAGCCAACTGCTTGTCCAGCTTGCCCAGCTCCTTGTCCAGCCGCGTCAGCTCCGCGCCAAAATCCACGATGCCCTTGAGGGGCACGAAGATGCGCGAGCCTTCGACAACCGCGGTTCCACTGGCGCGCGGGCCGGTCTTGCCCGGGCCGATGTCCGCGGACTCGATGCGGGCGAGCTGCTGGATGAGGTACACGTTCTCGGCGAGCACGCGCAGGGCGTTGTCGCCGCCACTTGTCGTGTCGATGATGAGCGGCAGCTTCTTGGCCGGGTCGATGCACAATTCCGTGCGGATGGTGCGCACCGAGCCGACAACGCCCTGGAAAAAGGCCATGTCGCGCGCGATGTCAGCGCTCTTGAACTGCGGCCTGCGCTCCGGGTAGGGCTGGAGCGCAAGTTCGCGGTCCTTAATGCCCGGCAGCACGCTCCAGATCTCCTGGGTCACAAAGGGCATGACCGGGTGCAAGAGGACCAGGGTCTCGGAGAGCACGGTCAAGAGCACCTTGCGCGTGGCGTCCTTCAGGCCCTCGTCCGCGCCGTACAGATCGCCCTTGGCCATCTCCAGGTACCAGTCGCAGAACTCGTTCCAGATGAAGCGGTACAGGCTCTGCGCGATGTCGTTGAAGCGGTATTCAAGCGTGGCGCTCTCCACCTCGTCCTTCACTTCCTCCAGCCGATGCAGGATCCACCTGTTCGCCAGGCCCGTGGCGTCCGAGAGCTCAGCCTTGGGCGCGCCGCCGCCCTCCGGCATGTTCATCAGCGCAAAGCGCGCGGAGTTCCATATCTTGTTCACGAAGTGGCGGTAGCCCTCGATGCGCTTTTCGCTGAGTTTGATGTCTCTCCCCATCGCGGCGAAGGCCGTGAGGGTGAAGCGCAGGGAGTCGGTGCCATACTTGCCGATCATCTCCAGGGGGTCGATGACGTTGCCCGTGGACTTGCTCATCTTCTTGCCCTGCTCGTCGCGCACCAGGGCGTGGATGTACACGTGGTGGAAGGGCACCTGCTCCTGAAAATGGATGCCCATCATCATCATGCGCGCCACCCAGAAAAACAGGATGTCAAAACCCGTGACCAGCACGCTGGTGGGGTAGTAGGCTTTCAACTTGTCCGTGTCCGCAGGCCAGCCGAGCGTGCTGAAGGGCCACAGGGCCGAGGAGAACCAGGTGTCCAGCACGTCGTCTTCCTGGGTCAGGCTGCCGCCGCACTTCGTACAACTCGTCGGATCTTCCGTCTGCACGATCAATTCGCCGCAAGCCTCGCAGGTCCAGGCCGGGATGCGGTGGCCCCACCAGATCTGGCGGCTGATGCACCAGTCGCGGATGTTGTCCAGCCACTCGTAATAGGTCTTTTCCCACTGGGCCGGCACGATCCTGGTCTGGCTGGGCACGGCCTCGCGCGCGGCCTTGGCCAGGGGCGCAACCTTGACGAACCACTGCTCGCTGACGTGGGGCTCGATGACGCTCTTGCAGCGGTAGCACTCGCCCACGCTGTGGTCGTGGTCCGCGATGCCGACCATGAGGCCCAGGGCCTCGAGGTCCTCCACGACCTTGTCGCGGCAGGCGTTCTTGGTCAGGCCCTGGTAGGCTGCGGGCGCGTTCTCGTTCATCAGGCCCTTGTCGTCGATGACCGCGATGACCGGCAAATTGTGCGTACGCGCGAGCGCCCAGTCGTTCATGTCGTGCGCCGGGGTGATCTTGAGGGCTCCGGTGCCGAACTCGCGGTCCACGTAGGCGTCGGCAATGACCGGAATCTGCGTGCCGACGAGCGGCAGGGTGACCATCTTGCCGATGGCAAAGGTGTAGCGCTCGTCCTCGGGGTGCACGGCCACGGCCACGTCACCGAGCATGGTCTCGGGCCGGGTGGTGGCCACGACCAAGTCACCGGAGCCGTCAGAGAGCGGGTAGCGGATCTGGTACAGCTTGCCCTTCCTCGGCGCGTGCTCCACCTCGTCGTCGGCCAGCGCCGTGTGGCAGCGGTTGCACCAGTTGACGATGTAGTTGCCCTTGTAGATCAGCCCCTCGTGGAACAGGCGCACAAAGACCTCGCGCACGGCCCTCGACAGGCCCTCGTCGAGGGTAAAGCGCTCGGCGGTCCAGTCCACGCTGGCGCCCAGACGCCGGATCTGGTGCAGGATGCGGTCGCCGTATTCCTTCTTCCACTCCCAGACGCGCTCGATGAACTTTTCGCGGCCCAGGTCGTCGCGCTTCTTGCCCTCTTTCTTGAGCTGGCGCTCGACCACGTTCTGGGTCGCGATGCCCGCGTGGTCCGTGCCCGGGACCCAGAGCACACTTTTGCCCTGCTGGCGCATGAAGCGGCACAGGATGTCCTGGAGCGTGATGTTCAGCGCATGGCCCATGTGCAGCGCGCCCGTGACGTTGGGCGGCGGGATGACGATGGAATAGGGCTGCTTGCCGCCGGTGAGCACCTCGGCCGGGTCGGGCGAGAAGGTCTTGCTGTCCTCCCAGTGCTTGCCCCAGCGGGCTTCCACATCGGCGGGCTCGTAGCCCTTGGGCAGGGCGTTTTCAGCGGGATTGGCGGGATTGGACATTAGTTCTCCTTGCAATGCGGCGTCGCGCTCAGCCACATCCCCCCTTGAAGCCCCTGAGGGGGGGTTGCCAGGGGGGGCGGGCGTGGATAGGGTGCCCGGAAAACCCTGGGGGGCGGCAAGTGGCGCGCGTTTTCGTCTTGTGGGATGAATCGCACCTGTGGGGGGTGCTGGTGCTGCGCGCCTTGCGCGCGCTGGGCATACCCCACGTCATTTTACGCGCACATGACATAGCCGAGGGAACCCTCGCTGGCAAGTCCGCCCCCTTCGCCCCCTTCGGGGGTTTCAAGGGCGGCAGTGGCCTTTCCGGCCAATCCGTCGGCCCCGATCTGCTCATTGTCCCGGGCGGCTGGGCGCGCGGCCGGGCCCTGCGCCTTGGGGACGCGGGCATGCAGGCCATCCGCGACTTCGTGGCTGCTGGCGGGGCGTATCTGGGCTTCTGCGGCGGCGCGGGCCTGGCCCTCACCAGCCCCAGGCCGGGCGAGTCCCTGAACCTCTGCCCCTGGAGCCGCATGGGCTTTGCCGGGCGCTTGCAGCATTTCCTCTCCGGCCACGTGCGGCTGGCGCTGGACGCCGCCGAACCCCTCTGCCCCCCTGGTTCATTCACCCTGCCCCCCTCCACCGCCGCGCCGACCACGCCTGTCAATGCCGACATCCTGGCGCCTGTCTGGTGGCCCGCGCAGTTCGCGCCGACAAAAAACGAACCCGACGAAGTACGGGTGCTGGCGCGCTACGCTGGCCTGGGCCAGGACTTCTGGGTGGCGGACCTGAACCTGGCGCTCTTGCCCGAGGAGACGCTTAGCGACTGGGAAAACCTCTACGGCCTGCAGATCCGGCCGGACTTTCTGCACGGCCGCCCAGCGGTCATCACCGGAACCTTTGGCCAGGGCCGCTACGTGCTGTCCTACCCGCACCTGGAGACCCCGGATTCGCCAGAGGCCAATGCCTGGTTCGCGCACCTGCTGCGCGAATTGACGGGCGAGGACTGCCCGGCCCCATCGCCCTCCGCAAGCCCCATCCCAGCCTGGCACGTGGGCCAGCCCCCAACAAGCGACGAACCGCGCTGGCCGCAATGGAAAGACCCGGCGCTGCTCAACGCCAAGGCTGCGCTGGAGCAGGCCATCAGCGTGGGCGAAAGCCACCTGCTGCTGTTCTGGCGCAACCCGTGGCTCCTGGGCTGGCGGCGCGGGCTGCCCGGCCCGGGCATCAACAGCGTGTACGCGCTGGTGTGCGAGGCGCTCTGCGCCGCGGCCCCGGCACAGGGCAGCCCTGCTGCGGCCTACTGGCAGGAGCACGGCGCGGACTTCGCACGGCTGGCCGAACTCTTCTGCTCCGGGCTGTCCGGCCTGCTTTTGGCCGAGTGCCTGGACATGACCGTGCGCGCCACGCCGAGCGAAAACGGCGCGGACCAGGCCTTCACCATGAGCCTGCGCGAGACCCGCCGGGCGCTCTTCGGCACCCCTCCGGCCATCGGCGGGCTGTGCGGAGAGCTGTTGGGGATGCTGGAGGAGCTGTGCGCGGGGTTGTGGGGGGGAGTAATCCGATATAGCCTCCTTCAGCTTTCATCCCCGTTGACTTGGAGTATTTTCTACAAGGATAGCAATGACGGATAATCGTGCTGACATAAATGACTTAGTACTATTTCTTGCAGCATTGGCCACGAAGCCATTGACTGACAATGAGGTTTGGCAATGCTTCGGCTACAAAAAAAGGCCGAAGCATGGAAGCATGTGGAATATTTTTATCCCGAAATTTTTTGAGCTGGAAGATTTTATTATCAAAGAACTTCTCACGATGGGTTTCATTGACATACTGAATGGAATTAAGAAGACAGCAGAAACAATCGACATGAAGCTACTGATCTCTATAGGAGTGGCGGACAAATTTCTGTCTGCCACCAAACACATGTTTCCAATAAATGTATTTATGGACAATTTGTTTTTAGCTCATTCATCGTATTTGAAAAGTGAAAAAGGAAAAATTCATGAACCAAGTATATTAAAAGCAAAAGGCACCTTAAATAGTAAAAATTTTGCAAGATTTATGGTCGGTACAATTCAGTTAATTGCTCTCAACAATTCTGATGATTTTCTATTGAAAAGTGACTACCTTAAGGGCGTCATTGAAAAGTCCTCAAAAGAAGGTACGCTAAAGATTTCCATGCCCGTTGAACTGTGCGAAAAGTATGTGTCTCTAATTAGCAAAAACATATTTGAATGCTAAAACAACAAAGCCCCCGCACCATCTCTGGCGCGGGGGCTTTCGCAAATGTGCTTCTCTATCTAGTAGCGGCGGGGCGGGCGGGGAGCACGCTCCTTGGCCTCGTTGACGCGCAGGGTGCGGCCACCGTAGTCCTTGCCATCCAGGGCCTCGATGGCCTTGGCGGCGCCTGCGTCCTCCATCTCCACAAAGCCGAAGCCCCGGAAGCGGCCCGTCTCGCGGTCCATGACGAACTTGACCACCTGCACCTCGCCGAAGCCGGCGAACAGGTCACGAATCTCATCTTCCTTGGCGCTGAAAGGCAAATTGCCGACGTAAATGGACTTCATCGCTTCCTACTCCTCGTGGAATACACAGGGAACCCGCCTTGTCCCGTCCGCCTGCGGCTCACCCAAAGTCGCGCGCAACGCTCCAAGCATGCCTTGACCTATTGCCGCAGTATCGCAGTCAAATCAAAACAGCAAGAGGGAAAGCCCATAAATTTCACCCCAGGACCAAAAATAATTTGCCCTGCTGTATCCCCTGCCGCTACCAGGGTCCGAAATCCGCCCTGCGGCCTCAACCCTTGCGCCGCAACAGTCCTGGCCCGCCCTCCCAGGGGAAGGGCTGCGGCGGCGCCCCTGAGGCAAGGCCCGAGACAAGGCCCGATGCGCTTTTCGGCGCGATCTTCGGGGCGCTGTCCAGCAGGTCCAGCAGTTGGCTGGCCTTTTCGATTTCCGATTCGGTACGCGGCGTGGGCGAGGCCAGAAAGGGGTCACGCTGCGCAAAGGAACTCTGCGGCAGCAGCAGGCTCGTGGCCCCGGCCTTGAGCTCGTCCTGGGCCATGCTGGCCAGGGTCGGCAGAAGGCCCTTCTCGTCCTTGCCGTTGCCCAGCAGCGTTTGGCGCACGGCCTCGGGGTCGGTGGTCAGCGCCTGCACCAGGCCCTTGGCCTGGAACCAGAGCAGCTTGTCCCGGCCGCTCTCCACCAGGCCCAGGTCGCGCAGGCTGGCGGCCTGCTTGACCACAGGCTGGCGCCAGTCCTCGGCCAGGCCGGGGCGCAGGAGGTCCGCGTTTTTTGTCAGGACGTCGCGCAGGCCGTTGTAGGCCGTGACCACGTCCGTGAGCCCCTGGGAGAGCTTGTTCAGCGGCTCGATGACCGAGACGGGCACGATCTCGCCAAAGGTGCCAGACTGGTCGAGCACCACCCGGCCCTGGTCGGCAATGAACGTGCCCGGCGTGCGCGTCTGGTCGCGGCCGTCGATGACCATGCGGCCGTCACTGCCGGGCTGGGCCGTGGTGTTCAGGCCCAGGGCCGAAAGGATGTTGCCTGAGCCGCCGCCGGTGATGTTGCCACCGGAGAGGCTGAGCCGCCAGCCGGGCTTGGGCTCGTTCAGCTGGATTGTGAGCCCCTGCGCGTCGACCACCGCGTGTTTCTCGTCCGTGGTGGAGTCCCAGACGCGCCTTGCTGGCACCAGCTCGGAGACCAGGGACGCGCTGGCCGAGCCAAAGGCGGTGCGCATGCGCCGCAGCACGTCGCCCCAGGTGTCTCCGGCGTTGACGTGCAGGTCCACGCTGCCGGAAAGCACGCTGCCCGAGGTGGGGCCCGCGGCATAGGCCACGGTGTAGATGCCCGGGGGCAGGGTGGTCGGGGCGTTGGTGTCGAAGCCTGTGCTGCGGAAGACCGTGGGCCTGGCCAGGGACAGGCTGGTGAGCTGGTGCTCTCCCAGCTCGGCCGGGCCGTCGGGCGAGGCCGTGGCCGTGAGGCTGAGCGCAGCGGCCAGGTGCCCGGAGGTGTCGGTGAGCGTGGGCGTGTCGTCTGCCCGGGTGCGGTTCACGGAGAGCGCCAGGAAGCTGCCGGTGGGCAGGACATCCGGCCCGAGAATGCCCACGCCGGTCTGGCTGCGCACGGATGCATCCACCTGCAAGGTGGAGCCGTTCACGGCCGCGGCCACGGCCTGGAGCACCTCTTTGTTGGTCTCGCCCGCGGTGACGGTGACCGAGAGCTTGTCGGTTTTGCCGCCAAAGCCGAGGTTCATGGTGAAGGTGCCGGGGGCCAGGCTGGTTGGGCTGCTGGCCGTGAACCCGCGCGAGAGGAACTTGTCTTCCTGCAAGATGCCGGAGGCATCGGGCAGGGTGGCCTGGAGGTCGGCTGCGCGTTCGGGCGGGACCACGGCAAAACGCGACTGGGTGGCAAAGGGGATGCCCACGGTGGGCCAGGCAAAGGAGCTGGCGGCGTCACTCAGGCGGCGCAGGGCCGTGTCCAGGTTGCTGGCCAGGGTGCCGCCCAGGCGCAGGCTGAGCTGCCCGGCGCTCGCCTGCTGGAACTCCGTCTGGACACGGGCGAGCGGAGAGACCCCGGCAGACTGACCGTCAGTCCGCAGGCCCCCGCTGATG
>JANXYI010000122.1 GCA_025350085.1 Deltaproteobacteria bacterium | reverse complement strand
GGCCGAGGCCAAGGCCGAGGTCCTGGCGCTCATCTCCGGCCTGGCGAAGAATCCGGCCACGGTCATCCGCTGCGGCTCGGAGACCGTGGGCTGCCTGGGCCTGTGGACCTCCATCGCGGCCCTGCCCGGCGTGACCCTCATGGACCCGTACGCCCCGGGCCTGACCAAGGAGCAGGGGGCCGAAATCCGCCGCCAGGGCCTGCTGGCCGACATCATGGTCGCCAGCACCAACGCCATCACCATGGACGGCCGCCTGGTGAACCTGGACGGCACGGGCAACCGCGTGGCGGGCATGCTCTTCGGGCCGAAAAAGGTCATCCTGGTGGTGGGCATGAACAAGGTGGCCATCGATCTGGACGCGGCCTTTGACCGCGTGCGCACCATCGCCGCCCCGGCCAACAACATGCGCCTGGGCGAGGCCTATGGCCTGAAGAACCCCTGCCTTGAGGACGGCCGCTGCCACCAGTGCATGAGCGAGACCAAGCTCTGCAACCTGTGGACGATCATCGAGGGCCAGGCCGTCCGGGACCGCATCCACGTGGTCCTGGTGGGCGAGGACCTGGGCTACTAGTCCCCACCTCTCTGCCGCCGCAACAAAGCCCCGGGTGAGCCGGGGCTTTTCTTGCGCTCTGGCCGGGCGACGTACTTGTCCTGGCCCGCTTTGCGGTGTACGCTATGGATTGGGGAAACTCCCCAGTACGCGCACCAGGAGCAAACCGCATGCCAGTTGACCTCGTTGCTGAACCCCAGGCGGGCGGGGCGGTTTCCCGCCGCAGATGGCTCGTGCGCCTGACCGGGCTGGCCGCTTCCGGCCTTGTGGTGGCCCTGGCCGTCCTGGGCCTCATCGGCGGGCTGACCGGGCAGAGGCTGCTCGACAGCCCCGCGCTCCACTTTGTGCCCATGGCCCCCAGCACGGCCACGCTGTTTCTGCTCCTGGGCGGCCTGCTGCTGCTGCGCGTCCTGGCCGGGCCGCTGTCTGCCCTCCGCCGGGCCAGCGGCCTGCTCCTGCTGGCGGTCAGCGCCGCCGTGTTCCTGGAGTTGATCGACTGGCTGTTTGGCAGCGATGTGGGGTTTCTGGACATCTTGTTCCGGCACCTCGACACCTGGACCGGGGTGCCGCACGTCGAGATGTCCCCGGCCGCGGCTGCGCTTTTCGCCCTGTCCTGCGCGGCGTCCTGGTCCCTGACCGGGCGCCGTGACGCCGCCGCGGTGCCCGGCCTGCGCGCGGCGGGGAACATCGGCGCGGCCGTGGCCCTGGGCGGGAGCGTCTTTTTCCTGGGCTACGTCTTCGGCACACCGCTGCTCTATGCTTCCAGCGTGATTCCCATGGCCCGGTCCACGGCCCTGGCCTTCCTGCTCCTCGGCGCGGCCCTGATCTGCGAGGCCGGGCCGGAACTGCAGCCCCTGCGCATGTTCTCCGGGCCGTCGACCAAGGCCAGCCTGCTGCGGGCCTTCGTGCCCCTGGTGGTGGCCCTGTCGCTCGCGCATTCCCTGGTGCTCGAACTGGGCGGGCCGTTCTTCGGCCAGGGCAACGCCCTGATTGTCGCGGGCATCGCCGTGGGCTACGCCGTGTCGGTCGGGCTGGCGGTCACGCTGGTGGCCCGCCGGGTGGGCGGGTCCCTGGAGCGTTCCGAGGCCCAGCGTTCCGAGGCCGAGGGGAAGATCCGCTCGGCCCTGGGCGAGAAGACGGTGATGCTGAAGGAGATCCACCACCGGGTGAAGAACAACATGCACATCGTCAGCAGCCTGCTCCTCCTCCAGTCGGAGTACGTGGCCGACCCCCGGGACCGGGCGCTTTTTGAGGCGAGCCGCGCGCGCATCCAGAGCATGGCCATGGTCCACGAGGGCATGTACCTGTCCGAGGACCTGTCCTGCGTGGACATGGCCGACTACGTGCCGCGCCTGGTAGGGCAGATGGTGCATGGGTCCGTTCCGCCCGTGCGCCTGGAGTGCGCGGTGGGGGAGGTGCGGCTGCCCATCACCCAGTCCGTGCCCTTCGGCATGCTACTCAACGAGCTGGTGATGAACGCCATGAAACACGCCTTTGCCCTGGCCGCGGCGCCGGAGCTGCGCGTGACGCTGCGCGCCGGGACCGGGACCGCTGATGGGGCCGCAGACGGAGATGGGAACGGGCACTGGGTCCTGGTGGTGGAGGACAACGGGCCGGGCCTGCCGCCGGGCTTCAGCCTCACGGGCAGCGCCACCCTGGGCATGAATCTGGTGGACAGCCTGACTCAGCAGCTGCACGGCCAGATCACGGCGGAAGACACGGGCCACGGGGCGCGCTTTGCCCTGCGTTTTCCCATGGACAACTCCTGGCGCCCGGCTTCCGCACCGGAGTAGCCTGCAGCCACGGCCGGGGCGGCTGGCCGCTCCGGCAAAGAGAAAAGCCCCGGCTGGCCGGGGCTTTTGGCGTTGTTGGGGGGCCTTGCGGCTATTCGGGGAAATGCACCTGCACCTGCTCCTGGTCGCCCAGGCGCGGCTTGATCTCGCCGATGACGTAGCCGGGCATGTCCATGGCCGCCAGGCGGTCCATGATGTCATTCACCGAGCCCTTTTTGGCGATAAGGATAAAGCCGATGCCGGTGTTGAAAATCTGGAGCATCTCGGGCCAGGAGAGCTGGCCCTCGGCCTTGAGCCAGTGGAACACGGGCTGAACCGGCCAGGAGCCGAAGCGGATGTGCGCGGTGACGCCCTTCGGCAGCACCCGGGGCAGGTTGTCGTAGAATCCGCCGCCGGTGATGTGGGCCATGCCCTTGACCGGCAGGTCGCGCAGGACGTTCAGCACCGGCTTCACGTAGATGCGCGTGGGCGCGAGCAGGGCCTCGGCCACGGTCCCGGTGCCGCCGGGCAGGG
>JANXYI010000108.1 GCA_025350085.1 Deltaproteobacteria bacterium | reverse complement strand
GGGTCGAGCGAAGCTCGACCCGGCCCTTTGCCTTGCATGAGGGGGTCCGGGGGGAATCATTCCCCCCGGCGGGGTCCAGGGGCAGCGCCCCTGGCCGCCGGAGGTGCCATCGGCGGCTAGCCGTCGATGAAGTCTGTGAGCAGCTTGACGAGCTTGTCGTACTGGCCCAGGGGGTCGTTCATGGCTGCGGACTGTTCCTGGCAGCGCAGGAGGTAGCGGCGCATGATCTGCCCGGTGGCAGCGCGCAGGGCCGAGCGCACGGCGCGCACCTGCACCAGGATGTCCTCGCACTCCTTGCCCTCGTCGATCATGCGCTGGATGCCGCGCACCTGGCCCTCGATGCGCTTCATGCGCGCCAGGACATCCTTTTTCAGCGCTTCCTGATCCTTGATCTCCTTGGCCATGTCCACCTCCTGGTGTGCGCGCCCTGGGGCGTGCGCTTCCCCCTGCCCGCAGGGGGTACACGCGCCGCAGGGTGCTGTTCCATTGCCATGCTTGTCACTGAACACAAGGCTTGGCAAGGGGGTTTTCCGCGTTGGGAGGGGCTGGAAAGAGAAACCCGCCCGGCCCAAGGGACAAGTACGGCACAATCCCGATGTTTTCAATCGGAGAGAGCCGCGGGTTGGGGCCCCTGGCATGTGCATCGCTGCGCGGAACGCCTTGACGCAGCGGACAAATAATAGGAACAAAGGATCAGGTCCAAGCAGGAGAGCGCGCCATGCCCGAATCCGTCCGAGCCCTTGTGGAGCGCTATAAGCCCCCGGTGACCGTGGGCAGCTTTGGTGTGGTGTTCACGGACACCTCGCAGTTCATGGACATCGGCTACGGCGACGTCATAGCCGTGGGCCAAAGGCATTACCTCGTCATGGGCGACGAGCGCGAGCGCCGCTTCGGCATGGAGGACCCCAAATTCTGGGTCAAGCGCACGATCGAACTGGAGAGCGGAGCCTACCGCATCCTCAAGCTGGAGTTCCAGGAGACCTTTGACCAGCACATCGGGCCCTTGACCATCACCTGCCACCGCAGCGCCGTGAAGGAGGCGCGCATCCTGCGCCTGGTGGCCGGGGACCCGCGCTTCATGCAGGGCCAGTCCTACAAGGACGACCACGGCAACCTGGTGCGTGTGCTGGAGCGCGTGGCCGGGCGGCGGCTGGATCTGAACATCGAGGACATCCACGCCGAGCACCGCGAGTATTTCTTTGATGTCTTCCCCGGCATCCTCACGCGCTTCATTGCCGCCTGCCGGGCCATCCACCACCTGCATCAGCACGGCGAGACCCACGGCGACATCCGCCGCGACCATTTATATGTGGACTTCAAGACCGGCGACTACTGCTGGATCGACTTCGACTACGGCTACGACTCCGTGGAGAACCCCTTTGGCCTGGACCTCTTTGGCCTGGGCAACATTTTGTCCTTCATCAGCGGCAAGGGCGTGCACGCCATCCAGGACGTGGACGCCGAGGCGCACGGCATCACCGAGGCCGACTGCGCCTTGTTCTTTCGGCACCGCGTGGTGAATCTGCGCAAGCTCTTCCCCTACGTGCCCGAAGAGCTGAACCGCGTGCTCATGCACTACTCGTCCCAGTCCGAGGTCTATTATGAGACCGTGCCGGAGCTCCTGGACGACCTGGAACCCTGCCTCGACACCCTGCGCCGGGCCTGAGCCCCGGACCCACGAGCAAGAACGGAGGGCCGCATGGACTTTAGGAACATCCTCATCAGCGTGGACGCCTCGGACAACGCCCTGCGCGCCGTGGACTACGCGAGCGCCATCGTCGGCTCTGCCGACGGCTTCCGCGTGACGCTTTTGTACATCGAGCGCGCCCCGAACCGCGACCGCTTCGAGAGCGAGGAGGCCTGGCTCGGCCAGTGCCGGCTGGACCACGAGCGCGTGTTCGAATTCCTGACCAAGGCGCGGGCCGTGCTCGTGGCTGCGGGGCTGCCGGACCAGGCGGTGAGCGAGCGCACTGTGCTCTGCAGCGCGGAGCCGAGCGTGGCCCAGACCATCCTGGACGTGCAGCAGGAGGGCGGCTTCGGCACGCTGGTGGTGGGCCGCCGGGGGCTCACCAAGGGCGAGGAGTTCCTGTTCGGCAGCGTGTCCACCAAGCTGGTGCATAACGCCAAAAACTGCGCGGTCTGGGTGGTCCAGTAGGCTGCAGCCACGGAAAGATTGCAATCCCGCGCGGTTCTGCTAGCTCAAGGCAAAGATCGCCTGCGAGGTATGGCCATGTCCCTGCGCGTCCTGCACCGCCTGTTTCCTGCGCTGGTCCTGAGCCAACTGGCCGCTTGCCTGCTGGTCGTTGGCCTGCTGGCCATTTGCCTGCTGGTCGCCCCGGCCGTTGCGCAGGCCGAGCGCCGCGTGGCCCTGGTCATCGGCAACAGCGCCTACAAGGCCGCGCCGCTGAAGAATCCCGTCAACGACGCCCGGGACATCGCGGCCAGCCTCAAGGCCCTGGGCTTTGAGG
>JANXYI010000102.1 GCA_025350085.1 Deltaproteobacteria bacterium | reverse complement strand
CCCACCTCGCGGGTGGCGGTCATGGTCTTCTCGGCCAGCTTGCGCACTTCGTCGGCCACCACGGCGAAGCCGCGCCCGGCGTCTCCGGCGCGCGCCGCCTCGATGGCCGCGTTGAGCGCCAGCAGGTTGGTCTGGTCGGCGATGTCCGAGATGACGTTCATGACCTGGCCGATGGACTCGGCCTGGTGGCCCAGCTCGCCCATGTCCTCCTTGAGGGACAGGGTCTGGGCGCGCACGCCCTCCACGGACTGCACCACCTGGCGCACCACGTCCTGGCCCTGCTTGGCCTCGGTTCCGGCGTTCTCCGCGCCCTCGGCCGCGGCGCTGGCGCTTTCGGCCGCGCCCATGATGGACTCGCTCATGTCGCCCATGACCTGGGTGGCGTCCCCGGCGCGTTCGCGCTGCAGGGCCGCGCCGTCCTCCGCGCTCTTGATGTGCCCGGACAGGCGCTCGGAGCAGCCTATGAGGGAGTCCAGCACGGACTCGGCCTCCTTGGCCGCAGCGGTGATGGCCTCGTTCTGGGCCATGATGCGCACTTCCTTGGCGCGCAGGTCGGTCATGTCCGTGAACAGGCACAGCCCGCCCATGAGCTCCTTCGTGATGTCGTTGTACAGCGGCGAGGCGGCGATGAGGATGTGGCGGCGGGCGCCCTTGCGGCCCACGAGGTCGCGCTCGACCATGATGGCGCGCTTCTCCTCCATGGCCTGCACCACCGCGCCACGGTGGCCCTTCTCGCCGTAGAAGAACTCGCCCCCGTCCATGCCGCCGAAGTCCCTGGGCACGCCGTCGTGCTGCAAGAGGTCCAGCAGGGCCTGGTTGGTCCGGCGGATGATGTTTTTCTCCGTGACCACCAGAAAGGGCGTGGAGATGGCGTTCAAAACGCCGCGCGTGTAGCCCAGCGAGTCCTTGACCCGGCTGGACATGCCCTCCAGGGCGTCGGCCACGGCCTTGAGTTCGCCGGAGAAATCGCCCAGCAGGCACTGCTCAAAGCGGCCTTCGGCCTGGCATTTGGCGAATTCCTGGATGTTGCCGAGCGGCCTTAAGATCATCCGGCCGCCCAGCGCCAGAAACGCCACCATGCCCGCCAGAAGCGCCAGGCCCCCGCCGATGACCAGCCAGAAGGAGCGCTTCTCCTGGGCCTTGTAGGCCTCGTAGGAGTCCTTGGATTTCTGGCCCTGTTCGGTGATGGCCTTCTGGATGATGTCCTTGACCTCGCGCCACTTCTTGGTTTCCTTGGTGTTCAGGAGCTCCACCGCGGCCTGGACCTTGCCGTCCAGCGCCAGGGTCATGACCTCAAGCTTGAGCACCTGCCCCTCGTCCCACAGGGGCTGGACCCGGCGCAATTCCTCCTGCATGGGCCCGTTGGCCAGGCCCTGGGCCGCGCTCAGGGCCTTGACGAACTTGGCGCGGGCGGCGTCAAAGTTCTCGCGGGCCTTGGTGTCCGTGGGGTTGAGCACCACGTTGCGCGTGGCCTGCTCGGTCTGCAGGCCCTGGGCGTACATCTCCTGGAGCTGGCCCAGCAGGGCCTCCTCCACGTTGATGATGTTCTCGAAGGTGGCGCCGATGCTCCGGGATTGCAGGGTGATCAGGAGCAGGGTGGCGGCGAACCCGGCCAGGGTGATGCCGCCAAGAACCATGAGCAGACCCTTGATCGTCATGCGTTTCATGCAAAGCCTCCGGAGCTGGGCGCGTTCAGGTGCACATGTGTGGACGGGGCAGTTTCTTCAATTTTATCCCCAATGGCGAGGGAAATCAATGAGTCAGGCCTGTCGCATCAAAAACAACGGCCTCGAACCAGTAGATCTCCGTGCCCGGCTCGCGCCAGGCGCTTTGGGGCAGCCCGGCCTTGCGGCAGGTCTGGGCCAGGAACTGCTCGCGGTCCCAGCCCCATTCCACGGCCACCTGGGGCAGGAGCAGGCCCTGGTTCGAACCCCGGCGCATGATCAGTCCGTGCCGCCCGATCTCCACCTGCTGCGGGTCCGGGCAGGGTTCAATGGGTCCCAGCACCGAGATGTCGATGGTGAGGCCGTCCAGCTCCGGCTGGGTCAGCGGGTTGAAGCGCGGGTCCTTGAAGGCCGCGGCCTGGGCCATGTCCCAGATGGTCTTGTAAAGCGGCCCGCAGCCCACCAGGTTGCCGATGCAGCCGCGCAGGTCGCCGCCTTGCTTGAGGGTCACGAAGGCCCCCAACTCCTGCCGGAGCTGGTCCGTGGGCGGCTCGGGTGGCGTGGTCGGGCCGCGGCCCGAGAGGCTTCCGGCGATGGACAGCTGCGCCAGCTCCAGCAGGTACTGCTTCTCCTGGCTGGTCAGGGTCAGGTGGAAGGCTTCCACGGGCACCTCCGGGGTTGGCTGATCATTTGCCTTTGCGCGCGGCCTTGTCGCCGGGACGGAAGCCTTTTTCCAACCCAGGGCTGGCCATCCAGGGGCTCACGCCCCGGCCGAGGGAAGCGGGTTTGGCATTCTTCACGATGACGTTGCGGCCCTGGATGCTCAGCCGCCCCTTGGCCAGCCAGTGGATGGCCTGGGGATAGATGCAGTGTTCAAGCGTCAGGATGCGCTGGGCCAGGGCCTCGCTGTCCTCTCCGGGCAGGGCGGGCACTGCGGCCTGGATGACCACCGGGCCGTGGTCCATGATCTCGTCCACGAAGTGCACTGTGCATCCGGCCAGGCGCACGCCGTAGTCGGCCGCGTCGGCCGCGCCGTGGGTGCCTGCGAAGCTGGGCAACAGCGCCGGGTGGATGTTCAGGATGCGCCCAGGGAAGGCGCGCAGGAATCCGGGCGTGAGGATGCGCATGAACCCGGCCAGTACCACCGCGCCGTGGTCGGCCCGGATGCCGTGCGCATTGATGACGCGCACCAGTTCCTGGTCAAAGGCCTCGCGCGAGGGAAAGTCCGTGTGCGACCGGGACTCGGCCGGGATGCCGTGGTTCCGGGCGCGCTCAAGGCCCTGGGCCCCGGGTTTGTTGGACACCACCACGCGGACCTCGGCGCCGAGGACCCCCGCAGCGATCTTGTCCAGGATGGACTGCAGGTTGGAACCGCTGCCGGAGACGAGCACGGCCAGGGGAAAGGGCATAAAGGCACTCCGCTTGAAGGTTGAGGCCGCGCCGGTGACGCTCGGCAAGCGCCCGGTTGCGGCTGGTCCGCAATCTAGCCCCTTTTGCGCCGGAAGGGAACCAGCCAGGGGCGGACTCTTGCGGGGTCTATACGCACTCATCTTGTCAAGTGCCCGCCGAGGGCTTATATGCAAGGTGCCAGCGGCGGGCCTTTTGCCCTATCCGCCCAAAAATGCAGAGGGAATTGAATGTCGAGTCTGACCGTTGCCCGCCGCCTGCGCGGGTTGATGCTGTTTTTGCTTGTTGTGACGGCGCTCCTGGCGCCTGCCGCTGCTTTGTCCGCGCCCCTGCCCCAGCCCGCGGAGCAGGGCATCGGCGCGCTGCTTGATCTCGTCCAGAAACGCAACGCCAGCGTGAACCCCCAGGACTTCCAGGGCCTGCTGGAGTTCGTGGCCCAGGCCAAGGGCGACGGCCGGGACCTCATCCCCGCGCGGCGCATCGACGGCAACGGCACGGTGCTGCACATGAGCATGAAGACCTCGCTGTCCCGTCTCATGCGCTACTGCTACAACCCGGCCATCCCCAACTATCTGCTCTTCCCCAGCGTGCTGCGCCTGGCTGGCTGGTACCCCGGCAGCGACATCGTGGACAAGGACCCCAAGCCCTGGCTGCACCTGGGCAAGCTGGACCGGCCCGTGGCCCTGTGGGGCACGGAGTATGAGGTCAACGCCCCGGATTCCTTCGGCGGCGGCTACTACCGCTATGACGTGAGCCGGCTGATCATCCTGACCAAGCTGGATGGCAAGAACGTGCTCATCTCGGTTTCCAAGCAGAAGGACAAGTCCAGCGTGGGCAAGAAGGCCGTCATCCTGGACGAGAACAACTGGAGCTACTTCTATTCCGGCATCAACGGCCTGAACAAGGGCCTCATCGGCTGGGCCGACACCTTCATGTACGACTCGGCCTCGGTGCAGGTCTTCGTGGAGGACGGCCCGAACCAGACCTCGTTCATGCTCTTCAAGTGGCTGCGCGCGGGCTGGATGGGCCAGAACTTCGTCATGAAGGACCACATCAACGACGGGGCCACCAGGTACGCCAATGCCTTCAAGAAGATCGTGGAGTCCGACCGGCTGCCTGACGCCGACGAGCTGGCCCAGCGCGTGCGCGAACTCTCGAGCATGAGCGAGGCCGAGATGGAGCGCAAGATCGCCGCCTATGCCGTGGCCATCGAGAATATCGCCAAGAACACCCCGGCCATGGACAAGAGCGAGTTCCTGAAGGTGGTCGAGGGCGGGCACTACGCCAAGATCCTGAGCCGCGAGGAGCGCGTGAGCGCCATCCTGGTGGAATACCTGAAGAGCCGCCTGGGCAAGACCCCGCTGGTGGACTTCCCAAGCGTGCCGGGCGCAAGGCCCAAGGCCGGGTAGGCCCCGGACACCACCGACAGCACTTCATGGAGACGGGCATGCTGCTTGCTGAATCCGACGCCAAGTTCAAGTACTGCCCGCTGCTCAAGACGCGCGAGGACAAGCTCAGGTTCTGCCTGGACCGTTCGGGCATCGTGGCCGCGGTGAGCGGCTTTGTGCGCCAGCGCGTGGTGTTGTATTTGTGGCTTGTTTTGGCCGCAGTCTGCGTACCCGGAACCGCCCTGTCCGCATCCCTGCCCCCGCCCGTGGAGCAGAGCATCGGCGCGCTGCTTGACCTCGTCCAGAAGCGTAACGCCAGCGTGAACCCCCAGGACTTCCAGAGCCTGCTGGAATATGTGGCCCAGGCCAAGGGCGACGCCCGCGACATCATTCCTGAGGGCCGCATTGGCGGCAGCGGATCGGTGTTGCACCAACGCCTGAATGTCTCCCTGAGCCGAATCATGCACTACTGCTATAACCCGGCAACCCCCAACTACTTAATCTTCCCCAGTGTGCTGCGCCTGGCTGGCTGGTACCCCGGCAGCGACTTCGTGGACAAGGACCCCAAGCCCTGGCTGCACCTGGGCAAGCTGGACAGGCCCGTGGCCCTGTGGGGCACGGGCTTCGAGGTCAACGCCCCGGACTCCTTTGGCGGCGGCTACTACCGTTATGACGTGAACCGGCTGATCATCCTGACCAAGCTGGACGGTAAGAACGTGCTCATCTCGGTTACCAAGCAAAAGGACAAGTCCAGCGTGGGCAAGAAGGCCGTCATCCTGGACGAGAACAACTGGAGCTACTTCTATTCCGGCATCAACGGCCTGAGCAAGGGCCTCATCGGCTGGGCCGACACCTTCATGTACGACTCGGCCTCGGTGCATGTGTACATTGAGGACGGCCCGAACCAGACCTCGTACATGCTCTTCAAGTGGCTGCGCGCCGGCTGGATGGCCATGAATTTCGTCCACAAGGACCATATCAACGACGGGATCACCCGCTACGCCAACGCCCTCAAGGCCATCCTGGAATCCGACAAGCTGCCCGACGCCGATGAGCTGGCTCTGCGCGTGCACGAGCTGTCGACCATGAGCGACGCCGATCTGGAACTCAAGATCAACGCCTATGCCGTGGCCATCGAGAACATCGCCAAGACGTCCCCGGCCATGAGCAGCAGCGAGTTCCAGAAGGTGGTCGAGGGCGGGCACTACGCCAAGAGCCTGACCCGCGAGGAGCGCGTGGCCGCCATCCTGGTGGAGTACATGAAGAGCCGCCTGGGCAAGACCCCGCTGGTGGACTTCCCAAGCGTACCGGGCGCAAGGCCCAAGGCCGGGTAGCCCCCCGGACATCATCGACAGCACTTCAAGGAGATGGGCATGCTGCTTGCCGAATCCGACGCCAAGTTCAAGTTCTGTCCGCTGCTCAAGACGCGCGAGGACAAGCTCAAGTTCTGCCTGGGCTCCATGTGCATGCTCTGGCGCTTCCAGGATTTTGCGATGACCGGCGAGGACGACCTGGGCTTTTGCGGCGCGGCCGGGCCCGTGGTCCTCATCTCGGCCCTGACGGCCGGGGACGAGACCGCGCCTAAGCCCCTCATGGGCGAGGACGAGTAGGGCCCATGCGCCCATCCTCCTCTGCCCTGGCCGCCGCCGCCACGGCCCAGGCCGACACCGCCCGGCTGCTGGCCACCTGCCCGGACCGCTCGGGCATCGTGGCCGCGGTGAGCGGCTTTCTGCACCAGCGCGGGGTGAACATCACCCACTCCGACCAGCACTCCACCGACCCCGAGGGCGGGCGCTTCTTCATGCGCCAGGAGTTCTTTCTGCCCGGTCTGGAAGGGTGCCTCGACGAGCTGGCCCGGGACTTCGGCGGTGAGGTGGCCGCGCGCTACCAGATGAAATGGAGCGTGGTGCCCTCCGGCCGCAAGAAGCGCATGGCCGTGCTTGTCTCGCGCCTGGACCACGCCCTCATGGACCTGCTCTGGCGCGTGGGCCGCGGCGAGCTCCATGCCGAGATCCCCATCGTCATCAGCAACCACCAGGACCTGCGCGCCGCAGTGGAGGCCTTTGGCGTGCGCTTCGAGCATGTGCACGTACCTGAGGCCGCCGATGCTGCAAGCGCCCCGCGCGGGAAATCCCTCTCCGTACCCGAGGAGCGCATGCTCGAACTGCTCGAAGGCCTGCCGGGCGGGCCTGTGGATACCGTGGTGCTGGCGCGCTACATGCGCGTGCTGTCCCCGGCCTTTGTCAGGCGCTTCCCCCAGCGCATCATCAACATCCACCACTCCTTCCTGCCCGCCTTCGAGGGCGCGGACCCCTACCGCCGCGCAGCCGAACGCGGGGTCAAGCTCATCGGCGCCACCGCCCACTACGTCACCGGACGCCTGGACAAGGGCCCCATCATCGAGCAGGACGTCATCCGCGTGTCGCACCGGCACCGCCTCGACGAACTGAAGATCCTCGGCCGCGACATCGAACGCCAGGTGCTCTCCCGGGCCGTGCGCTGGCACCTGGAAGACCGCGTGCTCGTGGACGGCAACAAGACCATCGTCTTCGCGTAAGGCCGGGAGAGAAGGCAATAGCCTCCGGCGGCCAAGGGGCCTGAGGCCCCTTGGAACCCCCATCCCACGCCAAAGGGCCGGGTCGAGCAGACGCTCTTCCCGGCCCTTTGGCTTGGAAGAGAGTTTACCGGAAGATTCCCTGCGCGCAGTCTTAGGCCCGGCGTAGGAGCTCCCCACGACTCAACATGCCCCACCAAAGCCGAAAGGGCTGGTTCAGGTTCCTCCTGAAACAGCCCTTTCG
>JANXYI010000100.1 GCA_025350085.1 Deltaproteobacteria bacterium | reverse complement strand
TTGATGGCCGAAGGGATGGCCACGATGAAGGTCAGAAAGGAGAACACGAGCACCGCGGTGTCGCTCATGCCGCTGGTGAACATGTGGTGCGCCCAGACGAGCGACCCGGCAAAGGCGATGGCCAGGCTGGAGAAGGCGATCATGTTGTAGCCGAAGATGGGCTTGCGCGCGAAGACCGGGACGATCTCGGAGATGACGCCCATGGCCGGCAGGACCATGATGTACACCGCCGGGTGGGAGTAGATCCAGAACAGGTGCTGGAACAGGATCGGGTCTCCGCCCTTGGCCGCGTCGAAGAGCCCCAGGTGCAGCACGCGCTCGGCAAAAACGAGCAGCGCGGTGATGCCCAGGATCGGCGTGGCCAGCACCTGTATCCAGGCCGTGGCATACAGCGACCAGACAAAGAGCGGCAGCTGCTTCCAGCGCATGGTTGGTGTGCGCAGGCGGTGGATGGTGGTGATGAAGTTCAGTCCCGTCAGGATGGACGAGAAGCCCAGGATGAACACGGCGATGACGGCCACGGAGACGTTGGTGGTGGTGCGTTCGCTGAAGGGCACGTAAAAGGTCCAGCCCGTGTCCGGCGCGCCGGTGCCGGTGAAGATGGAAACCACGGCCAGAGCTGCGCCGGTGACGTACAGCCACCAGGAGAAGTTGTTCAGCCGCGGGAAGCTGACGTCGTTGGCCCCGATCTGCAGGGGCAGGAAGATGTTGCCGAAGCTCGCCGGGATGCTCGGGATGACGACCATGAAGACCATGATCACCCCGTGCAGGGTGAACATGGCGTTGTACTGCTGCGGGGTGAGCAGGGTGCTGCCCGGGGTCATCAGTTTGAGCTTCAGGATGAGGCCCAGCACCGTGGCCACGGCGAACATGAGCAGGATCAGGCCCAGGTACAGGAGCCCGATGCGCTTGTGGTCGATGGAGAAGATCCAGGAGGCGACGCCGCCCCCAGCCGGGCCGTTGGGCTCCAGAAAGCCCCGGCCCCCGGTGCCCGCTTCGCGGTTTTTCCCCGCGGCCTTGTCCACAATCTGCGCCATTGCCTCTCCTGTTGCGAACTGCATGGGCCTGGGCGTTTACGCCTTGGGGGGCGCGCCGCGTTTCCGGCCGCCAAAGGCCAGGAACAGGCCGAACAGGCCCAGGGCAGCGAGCACACCCGCGCCAACCACGCGCATGAAATTGAACACGTATTTGCGGCCCGCCGGGTCATAGGTGTAGCACATGGCCACGGCCCGCTGCACCGACAGCCCGGTTCTGCCCTCGGCGGCCTCTGTGGCGGCCATGGCGATGTCAAAGGCCAGGGGCCGGATGCCGTAAAGGTAGCGCGTGATTGTGCCCGAGGGCGAGAGGGCCACGAGCACCACGGAGTGCCTGAAGGAGCCCTCCACGCGCATGTAGCCGAAGCCCACGGAGTCCATGAGCCGCCGGATGTTCTGCTCGTCGCCGGTCAGAAAGCGCCAGGCCTGCGGCGGGAAGCCTTTTGCGCTGGCGTTCAGGAAGTCGGCCTTGCGTTTGGTGGCCGTGGCCGGGGTGTCATTCTCGTCAAAGGACACGGCCAGCACCTGGTAGTCCACACCCGGCGTGAGGCCCACTTGGGGCAGCACACTCGCCAGCGTGCCCAGGAGCACGCTGCACTCGTTGGGGCAGGAATAGTAGACCGGCGCCAGGATGGTCGGCCGGGTCACGAGGTCGGCCAGGCGCACGGCCGCGCCGTCCTCGCCCCGCAGCACCACGTCAAGCGCCGCCTGCTGGCCGAGGCGTTCCGATACGCCCACCTGTGGCACGCCCACCCGTGGCGAACCACTGGCGGGCGCGTCGGCGTGGGCGCCGGGCTCATGCCCGCCAGGGACCGTCACGTCGGAAAGGGCACCCGCGGCCGGGGTCAGCAGCAGCAGGGCCGCGGCCAGGACGGGAACCAGACTGCGCACAGGTCTACAGCTTGCTGATGTACTCGGCCAGGGCCTTCAAGTCGGCATCGGAGAGGCTGGCCACTTGGCTTTCCATCATGCCCTTCTTGGCACCGCCGTAGGTCTTGGCCTTGTAGCCGGAGAGCTCCTTGGCCAGGGCCTCGGCCTTCTGGCCCTTGAGGGCCTTGTTGCCCAGCGCGGTCTTGGCGCCGTCGGCCCCGTGGCAGCCCGCGCACTTGACGAATAGGGCCTTGCCGTCCGCTGCCGGAGTGGAGGCCGGAGCGGCGGCCAGGGCGACGGAGAAGATCACGGCCAGGGTCAGGGTCAGGGACAGGGCGAGGATTTTCACAGGTGCCTCCAAGGGGTTCGCGGTTGTCGGCAGCGCCTTGCCGGGCAGGACGTGTTGCTATTCATATGGCACCAATCCCCGAAGATTTCCAGGGAAAAGTGCGCCGGGCTACAGCTTGGCGACGTAGGCGGCCAGGGCCTTGATCTCGTCCTCGGAGAGGTTCCCGGCCTGGGTCTCCATGGTGGCCTTCTTGGTGCCGCCGTAGGTCTTGGCCTTGTAGCCCAGCATCATCTTGGTGAAGTCCGCGGCCTTCAGGCCCTTGACCGGCTTGCTCATGATCGTCTTGCTGCCGTCCGCGCCGTGGCAGCTGGCGCATTTGGCGCTGTACAGCTCCTTGCCGTCCACGGTTGGGGCGGCGGCCAGGGCCACGGCGCACAGCCCCAGGGTCAGGGCCAGCGGCAGGATGCGTGTCGGTTTCATGCAATGCCTCCGGAGGTTGCGGTTGGTAGGGGGGCAGGCTTTGCGCCTGTCTAGACCTTGAGCTTGCGGGCGATGGACGCCAGGTGCCGGGCCTGGAAGCGCACGCCGTCCAGATCCCGGGCCGAGGGCATGCGCGAGCCGTCGTGCCCGGCGATGGTGCTGGCACCATAGGGCGAGCCGCCCATGACCTCGTCCACGCCCATCTGGCCCTCAAAGGTGTAGGGCAGGCCGACCACGATCATGCCCTGGTGCAGCAGGGTGGGGATGAAGGTCAGGATGGTGGACTCCTGGCCGCCGTGCTGGGTGGCCGTGCAGCAGAACACGCCCGTGGGCTTGCCGACCAGCGCGCCCTTCATCCACAGGCCGCCGGTGGAGTCCAGGAACTGGCGCATCTGCCCGCACATGTTGCCGAAGCGGGTGGGCGTGCCAAAGAGCACGGCGTCGGCCTCGGCCAGGATGTCCGGGGTGGCCGTGGCCACGCTGGCCATGGACTTGGCCGCGTCCAGCGCGCCCATCTTTCCCAGCACCTCTTCGGACAGGGTCTCGGGCACGCGGTACAGCGCGGCCTCGGTGCCGGGCACCTCCTTGGCGCCCTGGGCCGCGGCCTGGGCCATGGCGTGGATGTGGCCGTACATGGAGTAGTAGACGATGGCGAATTTCATGGCGTCCTCCGGAGGAGCAAGGGTTGATGGCGGCCAGGGATGGTTTTCAATTGTCATACGTATATGTATTGCCCCGGACTGTCCAGGGGGGCGGGCGATTTACTTGTGCAGCCCGGGGGAAATGGCTGGACATCCTTTGCGTCAAGGTATATCGATTCGTAAATGAATCGTGTCCGGGTCGCGGCGGTGTACTGCAACGAAAAGGGGGAGGCATGCCTGGAGCTTATGCGCACATGACGGCGGCAAACGTGGCCAAGGAGAGGCTTGAAGCCGAACCAGGATTCCCGAGCGCCGGGATCCCCATCGTGCTCGACTGGTTCAAGTTCTGTGAACTCGGGGCTGTAAGCCCGGACTATCCGTACCTGGACGTCGCGGATGGATCACAAGCGAGCGCCTGGGCGGACCAGATGCACTGGAAACACGCGGCGGACAGAATCCTGGCGGGCATCGGCGTGCTGTCGAGAATGCCCGAGGGTGTGGCCAGGGACAAAGCCCTTGCCTGGCTCCTCGGCTTCACCTCCCACGTTGTCATGGATGCGACCGTGCATCCTGTGGTGAACCTTAAGGTCGGGGAACCCTACGAGGAGCACAAAACCGACCACCGTATCTGCGAGATGAACCAGGACACCTACATCTTCCAGACGCGGATGAACCTGGACATCCATTACTCAAGCCACCTCAAGAACGGCATCTGCAAATGCTCCGACCCGGCGGACGAGGACAGGCTCGATCCGGACGTTTTCTACCTCTGGAATGAGATGTTCAAGGACGCGGACATGGACCTTTTCGTGACGAACAAACCGGACATGCATGCCTGGCACGACTGCTTCGAGGACATCGTGGACCACATCGCCGACAACCGCTTTGTGGCCCTGGCTCGCCATGTCATGCCCAAGGCATTTGACGGCACGGTATACCCTCTCTTCGGGGACGTGGACCAGCAGTACATTGAGAATCTCGCTGTGCCCGGCGGGGGAGGCATGAGTTACGACGACATCTTCGACATGGGCGTGGCCAACGTGCGCAGGGCGTGGGCCGTTGTCACCTCGGACATCCTGAACAAGACCTCTCTGTCCAGCGGTTTTCTCCACAACTGGAACCTGGACAACGGAAACGACGAATCGAAAAACAAGACCTTCTGGAGTTGATCATGAAGACCGCCAGATTTTCCTTCCTTGTCCTCTTGCTGCTGCTGTTCAGCAGTGCCTGCGCCCAGGCCCGCTCCGACAGCGAGATGAACGAGCTGGCCTCGGCTCTGACCAAGGTCAGCAGCGCGGTGGAGTCCACAGTGCGCTACAAAAAGACGGATGGCGGCGAGCGGGACATGGGCTTACTCACCATTGCCACCCAGCACGACCCCGGCCTGTTGGACCCATTCAAAGGCTATGCCCTGCGCGCCAAGTCCGAGGCCAAGCACGGTGTGGTCCTTGTCTGCACCCCTGACGGGCAGACCGCCCTGCTGGAAGATGCGGGCTGCACAGCCAGGATGGAGGCGCACCACTGGAAGGCCAACCCGCCGCTGCCCTGCGCCTTCACCCTGGACCTGGCCAAGGTCTGCCCGCAATAGCCTGGCCCGGCCTTCTTTCCTGGCCAGCCTGCCGCGTTTTGCGCGGTGCGCTGGCCTTTTCATTGTGGTCGGCAAGCGTCCTGGTTCAGGGTTGACAGAATGAATATATCGCCATATGGCTATGTCTCGAAACGCGGCGGACGCGAACCCGGAGGAGCCATGCGCGCACTGGTGAACGTCATGAAGGCCCTGTCCGATCCCGGACGGGTGAAGGTGCTGAAGATGCTGGAGGCGCGCGAGCTGTGCGCCTGCGAGATCATCGGCCTGCTCGGCCTGGCCCAGCCCACGGTCTCGCGGCACCTCAAGGTGCTGGTGGACGCCGGGCTCATTTCCGGGCGCAAGGTGGGCTGCTGGGTGCACTACCGCCTGGCGTGGGACCCGGACTCTGGCTCGCCCTATGCCCGGGCCATGCTCAAGGCCCTGCCCGGCTGGCTGGAGAACGAGCCCGAGATCAGAACCCTGCGCCAGGCCCTGGGCCAGCTCAGCCCGCTGAAGCTGTCCGCCCCGCCCAGGCTGTCCGCTCCGGAGGACTGTTGCGAACCCGCGTCCGCGCAGCCCTAAGCCCCAAGGAGACCATCATGGAAAAAACGCGCGTGCTGTTCGTCTGCGGCCAGAATTCCGCCCGCAGCCAGATGGCCGAGGCCCTGCTGACGCACCTGGCCGGGGACCTGTACGAGGCCCACAGCGCCGGGATTGAGCCTGCGCCGCTGAATGAGCTGGCCGTGGCCGTCATGGTCGAGCGCGGCATCGACATCGCGCACCAGCGCACCAAGCTGGTGGATGAGGCCGTGGCCGAACTGGCGGCAAAGGGCCTGCAGTTCGACGTGGTCATCACCGTGTGCAGCAAGGCCGCCGGGCTGTGCCCGTTTGTGCCCGGTGTGGCGGTCACGGAGCGCTGGAGCTTCGACGACCCCGGCGCCATCCTGGCCGAGGGGGCCAGCACCACGCCCGAGGAGCAGCTGGCCAAGGTGCGCGCCGTGCGCGACGACATCGAAGCCGCCCTCCGCGCCTGGATCGCCACGCGCAAGCGCAATAAGGAGAATGCATGAAGCCTGTGAAACCGCTGCAGACGCTCACGCCCATGGACCTGGGCGCCCCCTGCGCCTGCCAGCAGAAGGCCCAGGCCCAGGAGCTTCCTGCGGACCCGGACCAGCCCCTGACCCCGAGGGAGATGCGCCAGCAGATTCTGGCCGCCAAACGAGCGGCCCAGGCCAAGCTCCGGGCCGAGGCCCTGGCCCTGCCGGACACCCTGCCCAGCAAGCTTGGCCTCACCGCCGCGGTGGGCGTGATCTGGTGGAACCTGTACGCCCATCTGCCGGCCATGATGCACTACGCCACCTACCAGATGTTCGGCCTGGAGCCGGGCAGCCGCCTGGGCGCGAGCGTGGAGTTCTTTCTGTACGACACGCCCAAGGTGCTCCTGCTGCTGATCCTGGTGGTCTTCGGCGTGGGCATCCTGCGCAGCTTCTTCACCCCGGAGCGTACCCGGCGCGTGCTGGCGGGCAAGAGCGAGGCCGTGGGCAACGTGCTGGCCGCGCTGCTCGGCACCGTGACCCCCTTCTGCTCCTGCTCGGCCGTGCCCTTGTTCATCGGCTTTTTGGGGGCCGGGGTGCCGCTGGGCGTCACCTTTTCCTTTCTCATCTCTGCGCCCATGGTCAACGAGATCGTCGTGGTCCTGCTCTACGGCCTGCTGGGCTGGCAGGTGGCGGCCCTGTATACGGGCACAGGGCTCGTGGTGGCCATTGTCTCGGGCTTTGTCATCGGCCGCCTGAACATGGAGCGGCACGTCGAGGACTGGGTGCAGAACGTGCGCGCCAGCGGCGAGAATGAGGACGCCCCGGAGCTGAACTGGGCCGGCCGCCTGGACGCCGGGGCCCGTGCCGTGCGCGACATCGTGGGCCAGGTCTGGCCCTGGGTGCTGGCGGGCATCGCGGTGGGCGCGGGCATCCACGGCTACGTGCCCGAGGGCGCGCTGGCCGAGATCATGGGCCGGGGCGCCTGGTGGAGTGTGCCCGTGGCCGTGGCCATCGGCATCCCCATGTACTCCAACGCCGCGGGCATCGTGCCCGTGGTCCACGTGCTGCTGGAAAAGGGCGCGGCGCTCGGCACCGTGCTGGCCTTCATGATGAGCGTCATCGCGCTCTCGCTGCCGGAGCTGGTCATCCTGCGGAAAGTGTTGAAGCCCCGGCTCATCTGGACCTTTGTGGGCGTGGTGGGCGCTGGCATCATGCTCGTGGGCTTCTTGTTCAACGCCATCCTGTGAGGGGGAACGAGCCATGAAACAGAAGACGCTGGTAATCCTTTGGCAACGCCTGACCGTGGGCGCCGAGACCTGCGAGCGCTGCGGCGACACCGGCCAGAGTGTGCGCCGGGCGGCGGCAACGCTGCGCAAAGAGCTGGCCCCCCGCGGCATCGAGGTGGTGCTGACGGAGAAGACCCTGCTGCCCTTTGCGCCCGACGTGCTCGTCGAGTCCAACCGCGTGTTCTTTGGCGGCGAGTCCCTGGAGGATCTCGTGGGCGCTGAGGTGGGGTCAAGCCACTGCCAGTCCTGCTGCGAGCTCTTGGGCAACAATGTGAACAGGCAGACGGACTGCCGTACGCTCATCGTGGACGGCCAGGAGTATGAGGCCCTGCCCGAGGAGCTGCTCGTGCGCGCCGGGCTCCTGGCGGCGGACAAGCTGAAATAGACAACATGCGGCCAGCAAAGGCTGCGCAAGGAGAGCGACATGGCGGACACGGCACGGAAATTCGGCAAGGGCGAACTCATGGCAGCGGTGGCCATCGCCCTGGCCGTGGGCTTCTTCGCGGGCACGGTGTTCATGGAGCTGCGGGCGCCCGCAACGGCCAGGGTGGCGGCCGAAGGCCCGGCCGCCAGTGCCGCGTCCTCCGCTGGGGCCGCCCCTGCCGTTTCGCCGGAAGACCAGAAGCACATCAGCGAACTGGAGCTGGCCACGGCCAAGACCCCCGGCGACCAGGCCGCGTGGGTGGAGCTGGGCAACCTGTATTTCGACACGCACCAGCCGCAGAAGTCCATCGCGGCCTACGGGAAGGCCCTCAGCCTGGGCGCGGTGAGCCCGGACGTCTGGACCGATCTGGGCATCATGCAGCGCGAGGCAGGCCAGCCGCAGCAGGCGCTCAAGAGCTTCGACGCCGCCTTGGGGCTCAATGCGCGCCACGAGAACGCGCTGTACAACAAGGGCGTGGTGCTGCTGCACGACTCCGGCGACCGCGCCGGGGCCACCACGGCCTGGGAGCGCCTGCTGGGCGTGAACCCGGCGGCCAAGACCCCGGACGGCCGCCCGCTCAAGGACATCGTGGCCGAACTGAAAAAGGGCTAGGGGGAGCATGGCCCGGCATCCGATGCTCCGCCTGGGGTTGGCCCTGCTGTCGGCCCTGGCCCTTGCCGCCACGGCCCTGGCCGCGCCACCGGCAACGCCTGCGCCCGTGGCGCTGGTGCCGGGCCCGGTGCCGGGGATGGTCACGCTGGTGGACCTGGGCGCCGTCTACTGCCCGCCCTGCCAGGTCATGGCGCCCCTGCTCCGGGAGCTGGAGCGGGAATACCGGGGTCGGGCCGCGGTGGTGGTCATCGACGTGCTGGAGCACCAGGACCAGGTGGCGCGCTTTGGCGTGCGCCTCCTGCCGACCCAGATCTTCTACGACAAGACCGGCCGCGAGGTCTCGCGCCACGAGGGCTTCCTGGACAAGCGGAAGATGGCCGAGACCCTGGACAGGCTGCTGGCCAAATAGCCGCTGCATCCTGCCCTGCGCGAATCCCACAGGATACTGTTCATGCCCGATTCCGTTACCAGCAGGCTGTCCTTCCTCGACCGCTACCTGACCCTGTGGATCTTCGCGGCCATGTTCGCGGGCATCGGCGCGGGCTTCCTGTTTCCTAGCCTCAAGACCGCCGTGGGCGGCATGCGGAGCGGCACCACCAATGTGCCCATCGCCGCGGGCCTGATCCTCATGATGTACCCGCCGCTCGCCAAGGTGCGCTACGAGCTCATGGGCCAGGTCTTCAAGAACGTGCGCGTGCTGGCGCTCTCGCTGGTGCAAAACTGGGTCATCGGGCCGATCCTCATGTTCGGCCTGGCCGTGGCCTTTCTCTCCGGCCACCACGCCTACATGACTGGGCTCATATTGATCGGCCTGGCGCGCTGCATCGCCATGGTCATCGTCTGGAATGACCTGGCCGGGGGCGACCGCGAGTACTGCGCCGGGCTGGTGGCCTTCAACTCCGTGTTCCAGGTGCTCTTTTTCCCGCTCTACGCCTGGGTCTTCCTGACCGTGCTGCCCGGCTGGCTGGGTCTGTCCGATGTGACGGGGGGCGCGGTTGTCGACATCTCCATGGGCCAGATCGCCGAGAGCGTGTTCATTTATCTGGGCATCCCGTTCCTGGCGGGCCTGGCCTCGCGCGCCATCGGGCTCAAGGTCAAGGGCCGCGAGTGGTACGACACGGTCTTTGCGCCCAGGATCGGCCCCATCACTCTCGTCGCGCTCCTGTTCACCATCCTGGTCATGTTTTCGCTCAAGGGCGAGGTCATGGTGGCCCTGCCCTTTGACGTGCTGCGCGTGGCCGCACCCATGCTCATCTATTTTCTCGTCATGTTCCTGGGCTCCTTTTGGCTGTCCATGAAGGCCGGGGCCAATTACGCCCAGTCGGCCACCTTGAGCTTCACCGCGGCCTCCAACAACTTCGAGCTGGCCATTGCCGTGGCCGTGGCCGTGTTCGGGTTGGATTCCGGCCAGGCCTTTGCCGCGGTCATCGGGCCCCTCGTCGAGGTCCCGGTGCTCATCGGCCTGGTCAACGTGGCGCTCTGGCTCAAGGGCCGCTGGTTCCCGGACGACCCCGGCTCCATCGCCAGCGTCTGCCACGTGGACTGCCAGCCCTAGGTGAGACCAGGGGCGCTGCCCTGAATCCCAGGGGCGCTGCCCCTGGACCCCGCAAGGGGGCGAGCCCCCTTGACCCTTTTTCGGGCTGGCTTTGCCCCTTCTGCCGGGGGGCAGAAGGGGCAAAG
>JANXYI010000062.1 GCA_025350085.1 Deltaproteobacteria bacterium | reverse complement strand
TGTGTGCTCGCCCAGCCAGGCCGCGGCAAAGAGCCCGGCCGGGCCGCCGCCCACGATGATCACGTCGAAATCTGTGCGCAGGGGCCTGGTCGGGGTCATGGCTGCTCCTGGGGCTTGGGGTCGGCTTGCGGCCGGACGCTCGTTTAGACCATAGAGACATTAGCACCCGCGCGCCGGATCAGGCAAGCCCGCGGTGCAGGGGGCTTGCGTCCGGGGCGGCCCAAATATGTGGTCAGCCTGTAACTTCTTGCGCCTGCCCGGCGTCCTACCTGCGAGGACTCCACCGCGTCCCTCGGGAGGGGAGGTGAGGGAGGATGCCATGTCATGACGCCTTTGCGGCCAGGGGCCGCGTCTTTGAGACATTCCGTTCCAGGCAATGTGTTCAGGCGTTTTCGACATCCCGCCGGCTGGCCAAGCCGCGGCGGTCTTCAGGAGTGAGTATGCAGATAAGCACAGCAACAAGCGCGACCAGCGCCTTTGGCGCCATGAGCGGGGCCTTTGGCTCGCAGAACCCAGACCCACAGAAGATGGGCGAGATGGACAGCAAGCTGGCCACGGACATCATGTCCGCCAAGGACGCGGACAAGAGCGGCACCCTTTCGGCCTCGGAACTGGGCGTGAGCCAGGACAACCTGGCCGAGTTCGACACGGACGGCGACGGCGTCGTCAGCGCGTCCGAGCTCACGGCCGGGCTTGCGGCCAGGCGCGTGCAGATGCAGGCCCAGATGCAGAACCAGATGATGCAGAGCGGCCAGATGGGCATGCTCCAGGCCAGCATGGGCCAGGGCGTGAATGCGGACCAGATGGCCGCCCAGATGGCCCAGAACATCTTCGCGCAGAAGGATGCCGACAAGAGCGGCGGCCTCTCGGCCAGCGAACTCGGCGTCAGCGCCGACCAGCTCAAGAAGGCCGACACCAACGGCGACGGCCAGGTCAGCCAGGACGAGCTCACGGCCGCGCTCAAGGCCAATCAGGAGAATGGCGGGGCCGGCAAGACGCACCACCATCACCATCACAAGGCTGCGGCCAGTCAGAATGGCCAGGCCGATCAGACCGGCCAGGCCGGTCAGACTGATCAGAGCGCGGACGGTGTGCCCAGCCTGGACAACCTCATCAGCGGGCTGTTCGGCAACAACAGCAGCACGAAGACCTCCGGCACCACGGGGACCTCCGGCAGCGCGAGCAGCGACGGCTCGTCTCTGACCGGCAGCCTGGCCGACTTCATGCTGCGCCAGAAGGCGACGAGCGCGTACCAGAACGTGGACAAGATCATCTCCAGTCTCTTCGGGGACGCTGCACAGACCGGGCAGACAACGCAATCGGTGTCCGTGAGCGCCTGAGGGTGCTGACGGCACGCGCATTTACGCCCACAAGGGGGCGGTCTGGTCAACCGCCCCCTGCTTTGACTGCGCGGGCCGCAGGGTCTAGACTGCACGTGCCGGGCGTCTTCCCGGCAGGCCTTTTGGCAAGGGTTAGGGGCGGCAGCCGAGAGATGCGGGAATGAAGGACGCCGAGATCGTGCGCCGCGTGCTGGCGGGAGACGTGAACGCCTATGCGCTCCTGGTGGACGGCCACGGGCCGCGGGTGCTGGCCATCATCGCGCGCCACGTGCCCCAGGACCGCGCCGCCGAGGTGGCGCACGAGACCTTTGTGCGCGCCTTTGAGAAGCTCGGCACCTACCGGGCCGAGAGCCCCTTCGGGCACTGGCTGGTGCGCATTGCGCTCCGCCGCTGCGCCGACTTCTGGCGCGAGAAGATCAGGCGGCGCGAGACCGTGTTCAGCGCCCTGGGCCCGGAGGCCCTGGACTGGATCGAGAGCATCCCGGCCGAGGCCCCGCTCGGGGGGCTGGACGACTTGGCGGAGCAGAGCGAGGCCGGTGCGCTGCTGGACTGGGCCCTTGGTCAGCTGGCCCCGGACGACCGGGTGGTGCTGACCATGACCCACATGGACGGCCAGGCCCTGGCCGAGGTGGCCGGGCTCCTGGGCTGGAGCGTGGCCAAGGTCAAGGTCCGCTCCTTTCGGGCCAGGCGCAAGCTGCGCGAGATTTTGGGGCACCTGCTTGGGCGCCCGTGACCATACCGATACTGGAGGGTGCGATCATGGATGATGGCAGACTCGACAGACTTGAACAGGCGCTGGTGCTGCACGCCAGGGCCCGGAAGCCGAAGCGGCGGATGGACCTGCCCGCGGGCTTCACCCCTGGGGTCCTGCGCGCGGTGCGCGCCGTGCATGCGCGCCGCAGCGATTTCTGGGGCGTCTTTGCCCTGGCGGCGCGGCGCTTTGCCCCGGCAGGCGCCCTGGCCGCCACTGCGGCCTGCGGCTATGCCCAGCTTTCGGAGCGGCTGCTGAACCAGGCCCTGCTGGCCCTGTCCCTGCACGGCGCCGGCAGCGCCTACACCCTGGCCGGGCTGCTGCCCTAACCCCAGGTATGAAGGTCGCCCCATGAAATCCTGGAAGGCCCGTCTATGAGATCCTGGAAAGTCTGGTCCCTGGTGGCCGTCATCTTCGCCACTGGCGCGGCTGTCGGAGCGTTCGGCATGCGCGCCTACCTGTTCCGGCATTTGCCGGAGTTGCTGGCGCGGCCTGCGGAGCGTCTGGAGGACCGCATCCTGGCGCACATCGACCAGGAGGTGGGCCTGAGCGCTACCCAGCGCGAGGCGATCCGGCCGCTCATCAAGGCTGCCGTGGCCAAGGCCCATGCGGCGCACCAGGCCGTGCGCGCCGAGCTGGAGCCCACCTTCACGCAGCTGGACGACGCCATTGCAGCAAAGCTGGAACCGGGCCAGCAGGCCAAGTTCGCCGAGTTCCGGGCGCACATGGAGCGCTTTCGCCGGACCATGCCTCCCGGCCCTCCAGACGGTCCGCCCCCTGGCCCGCCTCCTGGCCCACCGCCGGGCGGCATGCCCTTTGGCCCCCCGCCGGGCCCGCCGCCGCAATAGCCTGACATTGCCCCTGCCTGGGAAGCGCCTGCGTTCCCGGTCTGCGTGCCCGGTCTACGAGTTTGACCGCGCGGGCGCTTTGGCCTATGTTTTTGGCTTGCGGCCCGCCTTTGCGGCCGCTCCCATTTTTCGCAACCACACGCAACGCAAGGATACCCGCGCATGAGCAATTCCGAGAAGCCCCTGACCGATGAGGCTGTCGCCTGCCGCCAGTCCGCCCCCACAATTTCCGCCAGCGCGAATATCGTTGAGGCCCCAGACAGCTTGGAGAGCAAGGTCTTCACAAATTTCATCCGCGCCCGCGTGGCCGAGGATGTGCAAAACGGCAAGAACGCCGGCCGCGTCATGACCCGCTTCCCGCCGGAGCCCAACGGCTACCTGCACATCGGCCACGCCAAGAGCATCTGCCTGAACTTCGGGCTGGCCAAGGAATTCGGCGGGGTAACTAACCTGCGCTTCGACGACACCAACCCGGCCAAGGAAGAGGTGGAGTACGTTGAGAGCATCATGCGCGACGTGAAATGGCTGGGCTTCGACTGGGAGGACCGGCTTTACTACGCCTCGGACTACTTCCAGCAGCTCTATGACTTTGCCGAGGCGCTCATCGTCAAGGGCAAGGCCTATGTGGACGACCAGACCCCTGAGCAGATCCGCGCCAATCGCGGCACCTTGAAGGAGCCGGGCACAAACAGCCCCTTTCGCGACCGCTCTGTGGCCGAGAACCTGGACCTGTTCCGGCGCATGCGCGCGGGCGAGTTCCCGGACGGGGCGCGGGTGCTGCGCGCCAAGATCGACATGGCCTCGCCCAATGTCGTCCTGCGCGACCCGGCCATGTACCGCATCAAGCATGTGCATCACCATCGCACCGGGGACGCCTGGTGCATCTACCCCATGTACGACTTTGCGCACTGCCTGTCCGATTCGATCGAGGGGGTCACGCACTCCATCTGCACGCTGGAATTCGAGAACAACCGGCCGCTGTACGACTGGACGCTGGACGAACTCGGGGTCTTCCACCCGCAGCAGATCGAGTTCGCGCGCCTGAACCTGACCTACACCGTGCTTTCCAAGCGCAAGCTCATCCAGCTGGTGACCCAGGGCCTGACCACGGGCTGGGACGACCCGCGCATGCCCACGCTCTCGGGC
>JANXYI010000059.1 GCA_025350085.1 Deltaproteobacteria bacterium | reverse complement strand
CATCTACCGCGGCGAGTTCACCCTGGCCGGCAAGATACTGGGCAAGCTCACCGGCGCCCGGGTCATGGAAGAAGACGTGCTGAAAGAGTGGTTCCTCTACTTCTACCAGTGCACCGAGTGCCGCCGCTGCTCGCTCTTCTGCCCCTACGGCATCGACACCGCCGAAGTGACCATGATGGCGCGCGAGCTGCTGCACCTGGTGGGCATCAACATCAACTGGATCCTGGAGCCGGTGAGCAACTGCAACCGCACCGGCAACCACTTGGGCATCCAGCCCCACGCCTTCAAGGACATCGTCGAGTTCATGGTCGACGACATTGAGACCATCACCGGCAAGCACATCAATGTGCCCCTGAACGAGAAGGGTCACGAGATCCTGTTCATCACCCCCTCGGGCGACGTCTTCGCCGACCCGGGCATCTACACCTTCATGGGCTACCTGATCCTCTTCGACCACATCGGGCTCGACTACACCCTCTCCACGTATGCCTCCGAGGGCGGCAACTTCGGCATGTTCACCCACGCCGACATGATGAAGTCGCTCAACGGCAAGATGTACGCCGAGGCCAACCGCCTGGGCGCCAAGTGGATACTGGGCGGCGAGTGCGGGCATATGTGGCGCGTCATCAACCAGTACATGGACACCATGAACGGCTCCATGCAGGGCCCGCAGATGCAGACCCCGGTCAACCCCATCACCGGCACGGTATTCAGCAACGCCAAGCAGACCAAGATGGTGCACATCGCCGAGTTCACCGCCGACCTCATCAAGCACGGCAAGCTCAAGTTCGACAAGGGCCGCAACTCGGACATCATCGCCACCTTCCACGACTCCTGCAACCCGGCTCGCGGCATGGGCATGTTCGAAGAACCCCGCTACGTGCTGAATAGCGTGGTCGACCAGTTCTACGACATGCCCGAGAACACCATCCGTGAACAGACCTTCTGCTGCGCGGGCGGCTCGGGACTCAATACCGACGAGATCATGGACATCCGCATGCGCGGCGGCCTGCCGCGCGGCAACGCGCTCAGGTACGTGCAGGAGAAAAACGGCGTCAACACCATGGCTTGCGTCTGCGCCATCGACCGCGCCACCCTGATCCCGCTGGCCGACTACTGGGCGCCCGGGGTCAAGATCACCGGCCTGCACGAGCTGGTGGGCAACGCGCTCATCCTTGAGGATGGCGAGGAACGCACCATGAACCTTCGCCAGGAGCCCCTGCCGGGCTTTGAGGAGGAATAGGGATGAAACTGTACAACGGCGGTAAAATCATCACCGGCTTGGTGATCTTCCTGGGTATCTTCCTGGCCCCGCTGGCCTACAACGCGGGCAAGGCGGCCTACATCCAGCCCAAGCTCAAGATGCCCGAGAACGAGAAGGAATGCGTCGAGAGCAAGGAGTTCATGCGCACTAAGCACATGCAGCTCCTTGACCAGTGGCGCGACTGGGCCCTGCGCGACGGCCAGCGGATGTACGTCAACAGCAAGGGCAAAGTGTTCGAGATGAGCCTGCAGAAGACCTGCATGAAGTGCCATACCAACAAGGCGGAATTCTGCGACAAGTGTCACAATGACGCGAGCGTGACGCCCTACTGTTGGGATTGCCACGTCCAGCCGGAGGGGTTGAAGAAATGAACCACACCAGAAGAAACTTCCTGAAGTTCGCCGGGCTCACCGCGGCCGGGCTCTGCGTGGCCTCCGCCGGCGGCGCGCTCGCCGTTTCCGGAGCCGGGTCGGCCATCCGCGACGACGAGAAGGTCCTCAAGGCCAAGCGCTGGGCCATGGTCATCGACACGAAAAAGGTCGGCACCAAGGAAACCATCGCCGTGCTGGCCAAGGCCTGCCACGCCGCGCACAACGTGCCGGACATCCCGGGCAAGCAGAACATCAAGTGGCTCTGGGCCGCGGGCTTCGAAGAGGCCTTTGACCAGCCCAACAACTACATGGACGAGGGGCTGGAGAAGCGCGAATTCCCGCTCCTGTGCAACCACTGCACCAACGCCCCCTGCGTGCGCGTGTGCCCCACCCAGGCCACCTACAAGCGGGCCGACGGCATCGTGGCCATGGACTACCACCGCTGCATCGGCTGCCGCTACTGCATGGCTGGCTGCCCGTTCGGCGCGCGCAGCTTCAACTTCATGGAGCCCAGGCTGCACCTGGACCTGGCTGCCCTGAACAAGGAGTTCCCCACGCGCATGCGCGGCGTGGTCGAGAAGTGCAACTTCTGCGTGGAGCGCCTGGCCCACGGCAAGCAGCCCGCTTGCGTCGAGGCCTCCCAGGGCGCGCTGGTCTTCGGGGACCTGTCTGACCCGGCCAGCGAGGTGCGCAAGGTTCTGCGCGAGCACTACACCATCCGGCGCAAGCCGGCGCTCGGCACCGAACCGGGCGTCTACTACATCATCTAGGGGGCGGTCATGCTCGAAAAAGCACTCAAAGGTAGTCCCAAGTACTACATCTGGATCGGGTTCCTGCTCCTGCTCATCCTGGGCGGGTCCGGCGTGTACATGCTGCAGTTGATGCAGGGCCTGACCATCACCGGCATGAGCCGCGACGTGTCCTGGGGCTTCTACATCGCCCAGTTCACCTACCTGGTCGGCGTGGCCGCCTCCGGCGTCATGATCGTGTTGCCCTACTACTTCCACCACTATAAGAAATTCAAGGATCTCGTCATCTTCGGCGAGTTCATGGCCATCGGCGCCGTGGTCATGTGCCTGGGCTTCATCGTGGTCGACATCGGCCAGCCCCAGCGCATGCTGAACGTGCTCCTGTTCCCCACGCCCAACTCCATCCTGTTCTGGGACATGGTCGTGCTGAACGGCTACCTGATCTTGAACGTGCTGGTGGGCTGGACCTGCCTGGAGTGTGACCGCCAGCACCTGCCCCACCCCAAGTGGACCAAGGTGCTCGCCTACACCTCCATCATCTGGGCCTTCTCCATCCACACCGTGACGGCCTTCCTGTACCAGGGCCTGCCCGGCCGCCACTACTGGCTCACCGCCATCCTGGCCGCCCGCTTCCTGGCATCCGCCTTCTGCTCCGGCCCGGCCATCCTGCTGCTGGTCATCATGCTCACCCAGAAGGTGACCACCTTCAAGGCCAACGTCGAGGGCATCGCCACCCTGGCTAAGATCATCACCTACGCCATGGTCGTGAACGTGTTCTTCTTCCTCCTGGAAGTGTTCACGGCCTTCTACTCGGGCATCCCGGGGCACATGCACTCCATCGTGTACCTGTTCAAGGGCGTGGACGGCCACGCCGAGCTGGTGCCCTTCATGTGGACGGCCGTGGCCCTGGGCCTCGGCAGCCTGTGCCTGCTCATCCCACCCCGCTTGCGCGACAACATCAAGCTGCTGCCCTGGTCGCTGGCCATCCTGGTCATCGCCACCTGGATCGACAAGGGCCTCGGCCTGTTGATCGGCGGCTTCAACCCGACCCCGTTCGAGACCATCGCGCCCTACTGGCCCACCGGCAAGGAGCTCATTGTCTCGCTCATGATCTACTCCCTCGGCGCCCTGGTGGTGACCATCCTGTTCAAGATCGCCACCGAGGTCAAAAAAGAGACCGGCGCCTCCCAGAAGGAAGCGGTCCCGGCCGAGAACTAGACCAGCTGCACACGCCTTACGCTCAAATGAAAGCGCCCCTTCGGGGGCGCTTTTTTTGGGAGAGCGCAGCAAGGGCGAGTCTTTGCCTGGGGGCTCCGCCCCCAGACCCCTGCCGTGGGGCCTGAGGCCCTCCGGTCCCCCCCATTGGGTCATGCTGCCCATGGACACCCAAAACGAAGGGCTCCTTGGCCGCTCAGCGGCAAAAGGAGCCCTTCGCTTACTGGGGGTTCCAAGGGGCCTCCGGCCCCTTGGCCTGCGGAGCATATTCTCTTCTCTTATCTTCCCTTAAATAGGTTCTTCACCCCGTGCGGCGGGCAGCGCAGGTATTGCGGCGGGCCGTGCACCTGCGCACCGAGCTCGGCTGCGGCATGCCAGGGCCAGCGCGGATTGTAGAGCATGCCCCGGGCCAGGGCCACCAGGTCGGCCTGGCCGCTGGCGACGATGTCCTCGGCCTGGTGCGCTTCGGTGATGAGGCCCACGCTGATGACCGGCAGGCCGGTCTCGTCCTTGATGCGTTTGGCCAGGGGCACTTGGTAGCCCGGCGCGATGGGGATCTTCTGGGCAGGCGTGAGCCCGCCGCTGGACACATGGATGTAGGCGGCGCCGAGCTGCTTAAGCTCGCGGCAGTAGGCCACGCTCTGGTCCTCGTCCCAGCCCCCAGGCACCCAATCGGTGGCCGAGATGCGCACGCCCAGCGGGATACTTTCCGGCAAAACAGCGCGCATGGCCGCAAAGATCTCCAGGGGCAGGCGCAGGCGGTTCTCCAGGCTGCCGCCATAGGCGTCGTCGCGCTGGTTGGACAGCGGCGAGAGGAACTCGTGCAGCAGGTAGCCGTGGGCGCTGTGCAGTTCCACGCAGTCGAGCCCCAGGCGCGCGGCGCGCAGGGCGGCAAGGGCAAAGGCCTCGCGTACGCGTTTCAGGCCCGCCTTATCCAGGGCCTGGGGCTCCGGGTCGCCCGGGGCAAAGCATAGGGGCGAGGGCGCATGGGTACGCCAGCCCTCGGGCTCGCCTGGCGGTATGGCTGCCCCGCCCTCCCAGGGTTTGGTGCAGGAGCCCTTGCGGCCCGCGTGGGCCAGCTGGATGGCCACTGGGATGGGCGAATGCGCACGGATGAAGCCGAGCACACGCGCCAGCGCGGCCTCGCAGGCGTCGGAATAGAGGCCAAGGTCGCCCGGTGAGATGCGGCCCTCGGGCTCCACGGCTGTGGCCTCGATGATGAGCAGGCCTGCGCCGGAGAGGGCGAGAGTGCCCAGGTGCACGAGGTGCCAGTCCGCGGCCAGGCCGTCCTGGGACGAATACTGGCACATGGGCGCAATGACGATGCGGTTGTCGAGGGTCAGGGGACCGAGGGCCAAGGGGCTGAACAGCGTACTCATGGGCGGCTCCTGGATTTGGGGTCAATGTATACGCCAGGGCCGGAAGATGCAACGCGGTACGGCACATTGGGGCACATTCCTCTGGCGTGGGCCTGCAACGCTGTTGCCACCGGCGCCCCATTCGGGCTATCAGGGAACATCAGCAGCATACGTAGAGCGTTCCGACAGCCCAAAGCGCGCAACGCGGGGGCCGCATGAGCCTGACCAACCTCGAATCCCTGTTCAGCCCCAAATCCGTGGCGGTCATCGGCGCGGCCAACGACCCGGCCAACATCGGGCACCTGGTCATGAAGAACCTCATGGGCGGCGGCTTTGCCGGGCCGGTGATGCCCGTGAGCTGCGAGGCCGAGGCCATTGCCGGGGTGCTGACCTATGCCAAGGTCTCGGACCTGCCCAAGGCCCCGGACCTGGCCGTGGTCTGCCGCCCGCTCATCGAGGCCCCGGAGATCATAGCCGCCCTGCGCGAGCGCGGCACACGCTCCGTGGTGCTCATGGGGCCGGGCTATTCGCGCCTGGACGAGAAGAGCCGCGCGCGCCTGCGCGACCAGATCATGGAAGCCGCGCACCCGCCGGACATGCGCATCCTGGGCCCCAAGAGCATGGGCCTCATCGTGCCGCAGCTAAACCTGAACGCCAGCCTGGCGCACACCACCAGCCTGCCCGGCAAGACGGCCTTCCTGTCCCAGTCCGACAGCCTGTTCACCACGGTCCTGGACTGGGCCAAGAGCCACGGCATCGGCTTCTCACACATGATCTCGCTCGGTGCGCAGATCGACGTAAGCTTTTCGGACATCATGGACTACCTGGGAAGCGACCCGCTGGTGCGCTCGATCCTGCTGTACGTGGAGTCCATCCACGACGCGCGCGGATTCGTGTCCGCGGCGCGCGCAGCCTCGCGCAACAAGCCAGTGCTGGCGCTCAGGCCCGGGCAGGCCTTGCAGAGCGCCTTGGCCGAGCTGATCGCCCTGGAGGGAGCAGCCTCGGGCGCAGCGGCCCTGCCCCTGGAACTGAACGCCAGCACGGACGAGATCTACGACGTGGCCTTCCGCCGCGCAGGCATGCTGCGCGTGAAGAGCATCGATGGGCTGTTCGACGCCGCCCAGACCCTGTCCGGGGCCAAGCCCGTGCGCGGCGACCGGCTGGCCATCCTGTCCAACGGGGCCTCGGCAGGCATCATGGCCACCGAGGCGCTGCTCTCCGGCAACGGGCGGCTGGCCCACTTCAGCGAAGACACCGGGCTTGCCCTGGACAAGCTCTTGAGCGAGTCCTGGTCCAAGACCAACCCCTTAAGCCTGCGCTTTGACGCCAAGGCCGCGGACTGGGTGGAGGTGCTCAAGATCCTGCTCAGCGACCCGGGCGTGGACGCGGTGCTCGTGCTGCACGTGCCCTTTGCCGGGCTGTCCGAGGTGGAGGTGGCCCAGGCCGTGGCCCTGGCGGGCAAGAAGGCCAAGCGCATGGTGCTGACAAGCTGGCTGGGCTCCGAGGCTGCCCAGAAGGCGCGCGCCGTGTTCGC
>JANXYI010000047.1 GCA_025350085.1 Deltaproteobacteria bacterium | reverse complement strand
CTTTGCCGCCTTTGCTGCCCAGCCGCACGATCTGCTGCTCGTGCCTGATGCGCGCCTAGCCGACAAGTTGGCCGGGCAGGCCGCCGCGCGCCTGGTGGTGGGGGAGTCGCGCCTCGGGCTGTGGACCTGGCCCGAACTGTCGACCCCTGACGTGTTCGCCGTCACCTGCCAGACATTCTCTTCCGTCACCGCACCCGCACTTCTGTAGGGCCGGTCCGACATGAGCAGAAAGCCCCTTTCGCCCAAGTATCTGCACGCCATCCGCAACATCGGCATCATCGCGCACATCGACGCGGGCAAGACCACGCTTTCCGAGCGCATTTTGTTCTACGCCGGGCGCATCCATCGCATGGGCGAGGTCCACGAGGGCACGGCCACCATGGACTTCATGCCCGAGGAGCAGGAGCGCGGCATCACCATCACCTCGGCCGTGACCTCCTGTTTGTGGCGCGGCTTTACTGTGAACCTCATCGACACGCCCGGCCACGTGGACTTCACGGTGGAGGTGGAGCGATCCCTGCGTGTGCTGGACGGCGCCGTGGGTGTGTTCTGCGCTGTAAGCGGGGTGGAGCCGCAGTCCGAGACCGTGTGGCGCCAGAGCGAGGCCTACCACGTGCCCAAGCTGGCCTTTGTGAACAAGATCGACCGCCTGGGCGCGGACTTTGCGGCCGTGCTCGTCTCCATGCGCGAGAAGCTCGGGGCTCAGGTTCTGCCGCTCCAGGTCCCGGACGGCGAGGGCGCCGAGTTCAGGGCCGTGTTCGACCTGGTGACCCTGGAGCGCCTGGTCTTTGATCAGGACAGCATGGGAGTTGAGTACATGCGCGCGCCGCTCACCGCCTCCGAGGCCGAGCGCGTGGCGCCCTGGCGCGAGGGCCTGCTGGAGACCCTGTCCGAGCACGACGACGCCATCATGGAGGCCTACCTGGGCGGGGCGGACATCGCGCCCGAGACCTTGCGCGCAGCCATCCGCACGGCCTGCATCGGGCTGAAGCTGGTGCCGGTGCTGGCCGGTTCGGCGCTGAAGAACATCGGCGTGCAGCCGCTCATGGACGCGGTGAACGACTTTCTGCCGAGCCCGCTGGATGTGCCGCAGCAGACCGGCATCGACCCGGCCACCCATCTGCCCAAGAGCTTTCCCGTGGACCCGGAGGCGCCGCTCGCCGCCCTGGTCTTCAAGGTGGTCATGGAGTCCGGCCGCAAGCAGTCCTTTCTGCGCGTCTATTCCGGGCACCTCATCGAGGGCGAGACCGTGCAGAACGTGACCCACGGCAGCGAGGAACGCGTGGCCCGGCTGTTCCGCCTGCACGCCGACCGGCGCGAGAAGATCGAGGTGGCGCGCGCGGGCGAGATCGTGGCCGCGGCCGGCATGCGCTTCGGCCGCACGGGCGACACCCTGGCGCGCAAGGACGACCCGATTCTGCTCGAGCAGATCGCGGCCTACAAGCCGGTGATCTCGCTGGCCATCGAGCCGCGCAACGCCGAGGAGCTGGACAAGCTGGGCGAGGTGCTGGAGCGCTACCTGCTGGAGGACCCGACGCTCACCGTGCTGCGCGACGCCGAGACCAACCAGGTCATCCTCTCGGGCATGGGCGAGCTGCACCTGGAGGTGCTGCTGGAGCGCATGGCCAGGGAGCACAATCTGCGGCCGCGCACCGGCAAGCCCCAGGTGGTGTTCCAGGAGACCGTGAGCCGCGCCGCCGAGGCGAGCGAGGAGTTTCACCGCGAGCTGGGCGAGGTCATGCACTACGGCGTTGTGCGCCTGGCCATCGAGCCGCTCCCGCGCGGCGAGGGCCGGTCGGTGCTCTTTGAGGTCGACACCACGCGCCTGCCCCAGGCCTGGATCGAGGCCGTACACGAGGGCGTCATGGACGGCCTGCAGTGCGGGGTGCTTGGCGGCTATCCGGTGCAGGACGTGAAGATCAGGGTGCTGGACCTGCCGCGCAAGGAGGGCGAGTCCAGCCCGGCCGGGTACCGCATGGCCGCGGCCCTGACCCTGCGCACGGTGCTGGCCGAGGCCGCGCCCCTGCTGCTCGAGCCCATCATGTGGCTGGAGGTGAGCGCGCCGGACGCCTTTGTGGGCGAGGTGGTGGGCCTGCTCGGGGCCAAGGGCGCCAAGATCGAGAACATCGTCGACCGGGGCGGGCTGAAGATCGTCCAGGCCTTTGCCGCCCTGCGGCAGATGTTCGGCTTTTCCACAGCGGTGCGCTCAGCCACCCAGGGCCGCGCATCTTTTGTCATGAAATTCGCCAGGTTCGACGTTCTGTCCTAGCCGCTGGCCGCAGCCGAGGTCGTGCGCTTCTGCCAGGACTGAGGCGGCGTCCTAACAGGCGTCCAGCTCCCATCTTCCGGACAGGGCCCGGCTTTCAAGGCCCAGGGCCACGCGCCGCAGGAATTCCGGGCGCGAAAGCTCGCTCGCGCCGAAGCGCAGCAGATGCGC
>JANXYI010000016.1 GCA_025350085.1 Deltaproteobacteria bacterium | reverse complement strand
GTGCCGTTGATCTGCCCGGCCAGATACAGACCCGGCAGCGGCTTGGACTCCAGGGTGGGCAGAAGTTGGGTGGGCGGGGCGAAATCATACTCGATGGCGTAGCCCGGCCGCGTGATGACGGCCTGCGTGAGGCCCGGGATGGTGGCGAGCATGAGCTTCTGGATGTCCAGGGGCAGGCTGGTGGAGATGCCGTTGGGATAGACCTCCGGGCTGTCCAGGCCCTCGGGCTCGATGAAAATTTGATGGCGCTCCTTGTCCGGGAAGCGGGCCACCTTGTCCTCCACGGACGGGCAGTAGCGCGCGCCCGTGCCCTGGATGACGCCGGAAAAGAGCGGCGAGCGCTCAAACCCGCTGCGGATGGCCTCGTGGGTGGCGGCATTGGTGTAGGTCAGGTGGCAGGGGACCTGGCGCAGGGGGACAGAGCAGTTCAGGAAGCTGAAGGGCCGGGGCGGGTCGTCGCCGGGCTGCTCGGCCATGACCGAAAAATCGACGCTCGACCTGAGCAGGCGCGGCGGGGTGCCGGTCTTGAGCCGTCCGAGCTCAAAGCCGAGCGCGCGCAGGCAGGGCGAAAGGCCCTGGGCCGCCGGATCGCCCAGGCGGCCGCCGGAAAAGTGCGTGAGCCCGATGTGGATGAGCCCGGACAAAAAGGTGCCGGTGGTCAGCAGCACGGCGCGCGAACGGAACTCCTGGCCCAGGCGCGTGCGCACACCCGAGGCGCGGCCGCTCTCCGTGAGCACGGCCTCGGCCATGTCCTGCATGATCCAGAGGTTCTGTTGGGCAAAGAGGTCGCGCTGGACCACGCGCAGATACTCGCTGCGGTCGATCTGGGCGCGCGAGGAGCGCACGGCCGGGCCCTTGCTCTGGTTCAGCTGGCGGAACTGGATGCCCGCGGCGTCGGCCCAGAGGCCCATCATGCCGCCCAGGGCGTCGATCTCGTGGACCATGTGGCCCTTGGCCAGGCCGCCGATGGCCGGGTTGCAGGACAGGTGTCCGATGCGGTCGAGGTTCACGGTGAGCAGCAGCGTGGTCAGGCCCAGGCGGGACGCGGCCATGGCCGCCTCGCACCCGGCGTGCCCGGCCCCGACGATGACGAGGTCGAATGTGTCTGGCAAGTCCGGCCTGCGCTGCATGGAGGCCTCGGTGAACGCTAGTCGAAGAGCAGGGCCGCCATGACCTTGGCGTCCTTGATGCTGTTCTTTATGGACGAGCGCTCGTTGGGCTGGTGGGCGTTGTGCATCAGCGTGCCCCAGACCGCGGCCCGGTGCCCGGCGCGGCGCAGGTACGCGGCCACGGTGCCGCCGCCGATGCCCATAAGTGTAGGATTGTTGCCGAACACGGACTTTACGCTTTTCACCAGGCGGGTCACGACCTCGCTGTCCGCCGGGGTGGGCGGGGCGGCCTGCTCGCTCTGCACGAACTCGTAGCTGATGCGCACCCCATGCTCGCGCTCGACCGCATCGCCAAAGCCCTTGACCGCGGCCAAAACCTGGTCCAGGTCGTACCCGGGCATGACCCGGCAGTCGAGGTAGAACACGTCGCGGCCAGGGATGGTGTTGATGTTCTCCACGTTGGCCTCTTTCTTGGTGGGCTCAAACGTGGAAAAGGGCGGGTTGAACAGGGGGTCAACGCGGTCGAAGATCTGGTGCAGCTTGGGGATCTGCACGATGAGCACCGCGGCGCCCAGGAGCGAGTTGATGCCTGCCTCGGGCGTAGAGGCGTGGCACTGCTTGCCCTCCACGATGACCTTGAGCCAGAGCATGCTCTTCTCGGCGATCTCGATCATCTCGCTTGTGGGCTCGCCGAAGTCCGGCACCAGGAACAGGTCCTGCGGGCCGAAGAGCTCGCTGTGGTGCTTGACCACGAAATCCAGGCCGTACTTGCTGCCGGTTTCCTCGTCAGCCACCAGGAGCACGCCGTAGTTGATGGGCGGGGTGAGCTTCAGGTCGAGCAAAGCCTTGGCCACGAGCACGGAGCAGACGATGCCCTGGTGGTTGTCCTCCACGCCCCGGCCGATGAGGATGTCGTCCTCGACCTTGAGGGTGTAGGGATCGGAGTCCCAGAGGGCCGGGTCGCCAGGGGGCACGATGTCCGTGTGCGAGATGATCCAGAGGGTCTTTGTTGTGTCCGCGCCCGGGATCACGGCCGCCAGGTTGGGGCGATAGCCGCAGGGCACGGCCGGGTCCGGGGCGCGCAGCTCGCGGACCTGGCCAAAGCCCAGGTCCGCAAGGTAGAGCTTGAGGAACGCGGTCTTGTCCTTCTCGCCCGGGCCGCCGTTCATGGGGCCCAGCGCCGGGATGGCCACCAGGGCGCGTTGCAGGTCGATGACGGTCTGGGCTTGGGCTTCGATGTGCCGCGAGATTTCGGCAAGCATTGCGGGCTCCGTGGTGACGGACGTGTTTCGGGCTGATTGGCGCGGAAAACAAAAAGGCGGGGTTGCCCCCGCCTCGTCGTGTCGATGCTCTAGCGGCCCCTGGCAGCGCGCTTGGACGCCTTCAGCGGGTTGACCTTGGTCTTGCCCTGCTTGTCCAGCGTCCCCTTGACGTGGGTCGCGAAGTTGCAGATGCCGCGCGTCCACTTCTTGGACGGCTCGGCATAGGTGGGGCAGTAGGACAGGCCCTCGACCAGGGTGATGCGTTCGCAGCCGGTGCAGTTCTCCACCACCGGGGTCATGATGATGCCCTTGAAGGTCAGGCCTTCGGCGGTCATGACCGCGCTGTCCAGGGGGCCCACCTTCTTCTTGTCTTCAGCCATGGGATCTTCCTCCTTGTCTGGCGCGCTTGGGCAACCAGTATATCGTCAAAAATAGAGAGCGGATTACTAAGCCGGACCGTCCCGCTTGTCAAGCCTGTTGCGCGATGTTGCGGCCAGCCTCAGGCTATCTTGCCGCCCGCCTCAAGCTATCTTGCCGCCAGCCTCAGGAAATCTTGCCGATGACAGCGAGGAGCACGTCCGTGACCTTCTGGGCGTTCTGGCGGAAGATGTGCAGGATCTCGTCCCAGGTCACCGGGGCCTCGTCGGTCTTCCAGCAGTCGTAGTCCGTGCTCATGGCCACTGCGGCGTAGGGGATGCCCGCCTCTGCCGCCAGGATGACCTCGGGCGCGATGCTCATGTTGATAACGTCCGCGCCCCAGAGGCGGAACATGCGCGACTCGGCCCGGGTGGAGAAGCGCGGACCCTCGATGGTGACCACTGTGCCGGCCTTGTGGTGCCGGATGCCCAGTTCCGCGCAGGACGCATTTAAGAGCCCGCGCAGGTACCCGGAGAAGGGGTCGGCCATGGGCGTGTGCTTGGGCTCATGCGGGGCAAAGCTCTCGTGGAAGGTCACGCTGCGGTGTCTTGTAAAGTCGATGAACTGGTCAAGCACCACCAGGTCCCCGCGGCCGATCTCCTCGCGCAGGGAGCCCACGGCCGTGGTGGCCAGGATGTATTCGCAGCCGAGCAGCCGCAACGTCTCGATCTTGGCCCGGTAGTTGACCTGGGAGGGCGGGACCGTGTGTTCGCGGCCGTGCCGGGCCAGGAGGAAGATGTTGTGCTGGCCCATGGTGCCCGTGCGCACCGGGGAGGTGGTGCTGCCATAGCTGGTGGTGATTTGCAGGTCCTTGGAATCGTGCAGGATATCCGGGTTGTCCAGCCCGGAGCCGCCGATGATGCCGATGTTGGCCATGCGTGTTGCCTGTTCCTAGAGCTTAAGGATGTGCTGGTGCGGGATGCCGCACAGCTTGCTCGGGCCGTCGAGGAAGCCCAGCTCGATGAGGAAGCCGATGCCGACAACGGCGCCGCCGCCCTGTTGCACCAGCTCGATCATGCCGCCGGTGGTGCCGCCGGTGGCCAGCAGGTCGTCGATGATCAGCACCTGATCGCCGGGGATCACGGCATCCACGTGCATGCACAGGGTGTCGGTGCCATATTCCAGGTCATAGGTGACCGAGGTGGTCTTGTAGGGCAGCTTGCCGGGCTTGCGCACCGGGATGAAGCCGATGTTCATCTTGTAGGCCAGCGGAGCGCCGAAGATGAAGCCTCTCGCCTCGGCCGCCACGATCTTGTTCGCGCCGGAGTCCTTGTAGCGCTCGGCCAGGGCGTCGATGGCGTAGGCAAAGGCCTTGGGGTCGGCCAGAAGCGGGGTGATGTCGAAAAAGGTGATGCCGGGCTTGAAGTCTGTGACGTCGCGGATGTACTTCCGAAGGTCCATGGCTCAACTCCTTATTCAATTGATGCGCGGTTCTACTGACTGAGCAAAGCTGTTGTCAACCGTCAGGGCAGTTGCTAGGCTCGCGCCATGACAGGACAACATACATGGCCCTGAAGCCACGCCCGGGCCCAGGGCGGTTTGCGCCCGCCAAGCGCAGCCTGGGGCAGAATTTCCTCATTGACGCCAACATCGCCCGCAAGATCGTGGATGCGCTGGCTATCCAGCCCGGTGATCCGGTCCTGGAGATCGGGCCGGGCCGCGGGGCGCTGACCAGGCACATCCTGGAGCGCTCCCCCGGGCGGCTCATGGTGCTGGAAAAGGACGACCAGCTGGCCGCAACCTTGATTGCTGCGCAGCCTTCCATAGAATTGGTGGCTGGCGACGCCCTGAAGTTCCCCTGGCCGGAGCTCACAGCCGAGGCCGGCTGGAAGATCGTCGGCAACCTGCCCTACAACATCGCCTCCCCGCTCATCTGGGACCTGGTGAGCCAGGCCCGCTTCGCCAGCGCCGTGTTCATGGTCCAGCTGGAGGTCGGCCAGAGGCTCAGGGCCGCGTCCGGGGGCAAGGAGTACGGCGCGCTGAGCGTCTGGGTCCAGAGTTTTGCCGCAGTCGAGCTCCTGTTCAAGGTCCCGCCGCAGGTCTTTTCACCCCAACCCAAGGTGACCTCGGCGGTCATGCGATTTATTTTGCACCCCGCGCCACCGGAGCCAGACAACGCAAAGGCTTTGGCTCAGACGCTCAAGATGTGCTTCCAGCAGCGGCGCAAGCAGCTGTCTACTATACTGAAATCAAAAAGTATTGTTGGCGGCGAAGGCATCCTGGAGGGCCTTGGCATCCACCCCTCCCAACGACCGGAGACGCTTGAGCCGGAACGGTTTCAGGCTTTGGCAAATCGGCTGCAAAAGCATTTTGGCTCTTGACTTGGGTTTTGCTTTGGTGTTTATCGGAGTTCAGTTGCAGATGAAGGTGGCCGTGATCCGGCATCAGGACCACCTCGAACCGCACCCGCGGGTACTGGCAGGAGTAGGCTGACGTCGGTCGGCTCGCGAAACCCCCAGACGGAATTTCATCGCGAGCTCGGGATGGCCGAGTAGCAAACAGTGACTCACCAATGAGGAGGAAGGAAACATGACTAAGGCTGAGCTGGTTGTCAAAATCGCAGAGAAGGCCAACCTGACCAAGGCCAATGCTGAGCGCGCTTTGAACGCTTTCGTCGGTGCCGTCGAGGACGTCCTGGTGAAGGAAGGCAAGCTCACCCTTACCGGCTTCGGTACCTTCCAGGTTGAGAAGCGCAAGGCGCGTGTCGGCCGCAACCCCCGCACCGGCAAAGAGATCAAGATCCCGGCCACCAAGGTTGTCAAGTTCCGCCCCGGCAAGCTCCTGAAGGACGCCGTCAAGTAAATCTGGAGGCTTCCAATGCTGCACGGCGAAACAGTACACAGCCCCCTGCCGCAGGACCTGCCCTGGTTTCAGGCGGATCACGCCATCTTTTTCGGCGTGCTCTACATCGTCCTGATCGTCATCGGCGTCGGCATGGGTTACTGCATCATGAAGTCCTGGTGGGACAGCTGCCGTGATTCTCACGGCAACAGCCACTAGCTGACGGCTCACACGCCTGATTGAGACCAAGCGGACCCATCCGGCCAAGAACTGGATGGGTCCGCATTTTTCCCTGTCCGCCCTGCTTGCATTGCGCAGGCGCATGGGGTAGGGACCCTTTCTCTGTTTGACGAGTTCCATGAGGGGAGGTGATTCATTTGCCCGGTATTTTGTTGGATGACAGCGACAATTTCGAAATCGCCCTGCGCCGTTTCAAGAAGCAGGTCGAGAAGGCCGGGGTCCTCTCCGAGTTGAAGAAGCGTCAGCACTACGAGAAACCCAGCGTCCAGGAAAAGAAGAAGAAGGCGGCTGCCAAGAAGCGCCTGGTCAAGAAGATGCGCAAGTCCAGGATCGAAGGATGACCATCCAGGGACGCCTCGAGTCCGACTACATTCAGGCCTACAAGGCCAAAGATACGGTTCGGCTGGCTGTCTTGAGGCACCTCAAGACAGCCGCCAAGAACCGCGAGGTCGAAGTCCTGCGGCCGCTCACCGACGACGACCTGCTCGATCTCATCTCCCGGCAGGTCAAGCAGCGCCGCGACTCCATCGAGCAGTACGAGAAGCACGGCCGCACAGATCTCGCTGCAGTCGAGGTCGCCGAGCTCGCCGTGCTTGAGGGCTACATGCCCGAGCCCCTGACCGAGGCCGAGCTCGGCGAGGTCATTGAGCGCCTGGTGGCCGAGACCGGCGCCAGTTCCCCCAAGGACATGGGCCGGGTCATGGCCGCCCTGACGCTGGGCTACAAGGGCCGCTACGACGGCAGCAAGGCCAGTTCGGCCGTCCGCTCCAGATTGTCCTCCTAACCAACGGCAGTTCATGGAACCGAGAACCCTGCACCTGCTGGAGTTCCCGAAGATCCTCAAGGAACTGTCGGGTCTTGCCGTCTCCGAGCCTGGAGCCTCGGCAGCCCTCGCCCTGCGCCCGTTTTCCGACGCGCTCGCCGTGCGCCTGCAGCTGACCCTGCTGGACCAGGCCCTGCGCTGGGTGCGCGAGTCCGGCTTTCGGCTCGTGGCCTTCCCGGATTTCGGCGGCTTCTTCCCGGTGCTGGACAGCCCGCAGCGCGTGCTCGACCTGGACGCCCTGTCCGCGCTCTCCGCCACCCTCACCCAGGCCAGGCACGCCCGCGACCTGCTGGCACCCTATGCCGAGCGCGGCTGGGACGAGCTGACCCTGGCCGTGAGCGGCGCGAGCTGGCCCGCGTCCACCTTCCA
>JANXYI010000001.1 GCA_025350085.1 Deltaproteobacteria bacterium | reverse complement strand
GGATGTCCTTGTGGTCGAAATCGAAGTCCAGCCAGGAGCCGCGCATGGGGATGATGCGGCAGGAGTACAGCACCTTGCGGCTCGAGTGGGTCTTGCCCGAGTCGTGCTCGAAGATGATGCCGGGTGAGCGCTGCAGTTGGTTGACGATGACACGCTCGGTGCCATTGATGATGAAGGTGCCCTTGTCGGTCATCAAGGGGATGGTGCCGAAGTAGATGTCCTGTTCCTTGATGTCGCGGATGGTGCGCGCACCGGACTCCTCGTCGACGTCAAAGACCACCAGGCGCACGATGAGGCGGATGGGCGCCTCGAAGGTCAGGCCCTTGGCCAGGCACTCGTCCTCGTCGTACTTGGGCTCCTGGATGATGTAGCTGACATACTCCAGGCTGGCGGTCTTGTTGAAGTCCTCAATGGGGAAGACCGAGCGAAAGACGGCCTCAAGCCCCAGGTCGGCGCGGCTGGCCGGGGGCACGTCGCGCTGCAGGAACTTCAGGTAGGAGTCCACCTGGAGTTCAAGCAGATGCGGAATCGGAAGGGTATTGGCAATCTTTCCGAACTGTTTCGTGAGCTGGGCCATTGTCACCTCATCGATAGAGACGGTTGGTGTTCACAGAAGCGCACACGACCCTGCGGTACGGGTACCATACAGGGGGACTCGTGGCTACTCCCGGTCCAGAAAAAGGCGGAGAAAATGTCGCGTCATCAAAACGGTCCCCAGGTGGAATCAGATCTCCGCTAGGGGGGCGGGATGAAATTTGGGCCACGGCAAAGGCTTTACGGCCGCTGTGCCAGGCGCGCCAGGAGCCCCGGCGCACCAGAACCCGGGCCGCCATGCGTGGGCTCGGGTCCCTTGAAAAATAGAGACGTAACAAAGGACGCACCCCGCTTACGGGTGCGCCCTTTGTCCGGATACTCTTGTCTCAGTAGGCGTAAGCCTACTTCACTTCAACAACGGCGCCGGCTTCGAGAAGCTGCTTCTTGGCTTCCTCGGCATCGGCCTTGGAGACGGCTTCCTTGATGGTCTGGGGAGCGCCGTCAACCTTGTCCTTGGCTTCCTTCAGGCCCAGGCCGGTGAGGGCGCGGACGACCTTGATGACGCCGATCTTGTTGGCGCCAGCTTCCTTCAGGACCACGTCGAACTCGGTCTTCTCCTCGGCGGCCTCGGCGGGGGCGCCGGCAGCAGCGGGGGCAAAGGCAGCCACGGGAGCGGCGGCGGACACGCCGAACTTCTCCTCGAGCTCCTTGATGAACTCGGCCAGTTCGAGAACGGTCATGCTGGAGATGAACTCAACAACCTGCTCTTTGGTCACGGACATGGGATATTCCTCCTGGAAAGTTGCGTTTTGCTTAAGTTACTGGGGTTTACTGGGCTTCGGGGGCCGCTTCGGGGACAGCACCGCCGCCTTCCTTCTGCTCCTTGATGGCATTCAAGGCATACAGGAAGTTGCGGAGGATGGCCGCGAACACGCCGACGAAGTTGGTGGGCACCGCATTCATGGTGCCGAGCAACTTGGCCAGCAGTTCGGGCTTGCTGGGCAGCATTGCAAGCTGCTTCACGCCCTCCTCGTCAAGGAACCTTCCCTCAAGGCTGCCGTACCGCAAGGCGAGCTTCTTGCTCCCCTTGGCGAACTCGGCCAAAGCCTTGGCCAGGGCGACGGGATCATCGTAGCCCAGGGCGACTGCACAGTTTTCCTTCAGACGCTCATTTAAGACAACGTGGGACGTGTCCGTGAGCGCCAACCGGGCCAGGGTGTTCTTGACGACTTGGTAGTCGACTCCTGCTTCGCGGAGCTTGGCGCGCAAAAGAGTCATCTCTTCCACGCCCATGCCCTTGAAGTCGGTGACGACGGCGATGTTCGCCCGTGCAGCCTTTTCATGCAGCTGCTCGATGATCTGGGCTTTTTCTTGCCTGTTCACCGTGTCTCGCTCCTCGTCGTTCTGTGGCCCGGAAAGCAAAGTCCGTCTCGGCAGGAGATTAAGGGACGCCCCGTCCCACCTGCTTTCTTCGACTCAACCTTCCGTGCTAACGTATTAAACCGGTCGGGCGGCCGATCCGCCCGCGCCGGGATCAGCCTTCCAGATGCTTGCGCAGGGTCAGGGTGTCGATCTTGACGCCCGGGCCCATGGTGGTGGCCACGGCCATGGCCTTCAGGTACGTGCCCTTGGCCGTGGACGGCTTCAGCCTGTTCACGGTGTCGAGCAGGGCCGAGAGG
>JANXYI010000453.1 GCA_025350085.1 Deltaproteobacteria bacterium | reverse complement strand
ACCACCTTGGCCCAGATCGGCCCCAGGGGCTCGAACAGGCCGCAGAACAGGGCAATGAGCAGGAGCGCGGCCAGCCAGACCCAGGGGTGGTTCAGCACCGTGCTGAACCGTGTCGGCCGACGCCAGAGCAGCGCGGCCAGGCCTATGGTGGCGGCCAAAACAAGCGCTCCGTGCGCGGACGGGACCAATATGCCAGTGCCATAATGCCGGCCGCCAGCATAGGCCGCCAATGCATAGACCACCAGGAGCTTGAGCGCATCCAGCCGACGGCCGGGGCGGCCCGTGACCGCGGCCAGGACCAGCGCGACCCAGAACAGGGCCACGCCGATGGGCTGGATGTCATCGTGGGCGAAATGCGCCACCCGGGCCACCAGGCCGTATGCCAGGGCCAGCCAGGGCAGGGCCGCCGGGAGCCCTTGGTCCCCCTGGCGCTCCTCGGGCGTGGCGAACCAGCCGCGGGTGCAGCAGAAGAAGAGCAGGTGAGCCAGCATGAAGCCCAGCACCAGGGGCATGAGCAGGGTGAAGACGTCGGTGTCGAAATACCCCAGCCGGGAGCGGAAGTAGAAGCCCGGCGAAAGCGCGCCGATGCAGCCTGCCGCGATGGCCGTGCGGCGGCCGCCGAGCAGCCAGCCCCAGAGGCCCGTGACCACGGCGCTCAGGCTGCCCAGGTAGGCCGGAGCCCAGAAGGCCACCTTCCACAGGGGCGCGCCAAAGAGGGCTCCTAAGGAACTCGCCACGGCGGACAGGCCATAGTCCGTGAAGTCGCCCACGCCCTTGGCGCCAGCCAGCCAGCCATAGGCGTCGTGGGTGGCCAGGATGCCCTCCCCGCCCGCCGTGAGGCCCGGCCCGGCCCAGTTGCCCGCGTCCATGAGCCGCACCGCCAGGGTCACGCCATAGCCCAGAAGCGCAATGGCCAGCAGCCACTTCCAGTCCTCCCGCCAGCTCGGGCGCTCGTCCAGGAATTCGCTCAGCTCCACATATCTCTGCTGCAAGGCCTTCATGCCACTTCCGCCTAGCTTAAGGTTTATTCCGCCAAGCCCCGGGCCGCAACCGGAGCGGGCTGTGCGCTCCGGACCACGCGCGCCGTGAGCACGATACACAGCCGGCCGGCCTGGCCCTTCTGGCGCGAGGCGGCCTCGGCCTTGTCCGCGTCCGCAGGGGCCTCCGCGGTCAGGAGCAGCAGCGCGCCCTCGGCCAGGTGCGCCTCGGCCACCTGTTGCCGCGCGGGTGCCAGGGCGTCATCCAGGCTGACGCGCAGCGTGAGCTGCCCGCCCTCCGCATCCTGGAGCGGGGTGAACACCAGCCGGTAGCGCTCCACCTCCGACCCGGTCACCGCCGGGTCAGCCTGGGCGATGCTCACGCGCATCTCGCCGCCGTCCTGCACCGCGGCCCTGGGCCGGGCCAGCACCCGGATCTCCGGGTCCGCAGCCAGGCGCACAGCCAAAACGTCCAGTCCGGCCAGTCCGTTCTGGAACCCATCCAGGGCCCGGCCCCGCAGGCTCACGCCCGCAGCGCCCGCAGCGCTGAACGCCTGGGCAAAGCCGCGCGCCCCGGCAGGCGAACCCGCAGGGGGGTTGGCCAGCACCAGGGCGCTGCCGCTGGGGCCGGGAATGGCCGCCAGAACTGCCGCCCGGTCCTTGTCCCCGGGCGGCAGCCTCAGCACCAGGGCCTCCACCAGCACCCGGGGCCGGGGCTGGTCCAGATCCGCCACCAGGCGCTCCACCCGGGCCATGAGCTCCGGCTCGGCCAGCACGACCACCGCCCCGGCCTCGGCGTCCACGCGTACGCGCAGGCCGCCCAGGCGCTTGTCCGAGGCGGCCAGCTCCGCCAGCATCCCGGCCACCTTCTCCGGCTTCACAAAGCGCAGCCGGAAGGCCCTGAGGGCCGGGGCCGACTCTCCGCCCGCGTCCATCTGTGCGAGCAGATGCCGGGCCTGGCTCAGCTGCTCCGGCCCGCCGGCCAGGAAGACCGTGTTGCTCCACTCGAGCGCCAGGACCACCGGGGCCTTGCCCGGCAGCCCCCGGAAATGCATGTCCAGCTTGCGGGCCGCCAGCCGGGCCTCGGCCCGCCGCAGGGGCGCAAGCTCAAGACCCGACCCGGCAGGCGCGGCCTCCAGGGCCGCGAGCACCCGGCGCGCGCGCTCCACCCGCTCGGCCCGGTCGCGGATGAGCACCCAGCGGCCCTGCTCCAGCGCGGCCACCTGGCCGTTGTCCGAACGCAGGCCCTCCAGCACCCTCGCCACCTGCCCCGGGGAAAGCCCGGGCTCCAGACGCTGGACCAGGATCTGCGTCGGCCCGGCCGACCGGGCCGGGCGCTTGGAATCAGGCAGCAGGTACAGGGCCTCGCCGCGCTGGGTGGCGCTCAGGCCCGCCGCACCGAACACCAGGCCCTGCATCTCGGCCAGGTCGGCCTCGGTCACGGGCTGGCTCGAAACCAGGCTCACCGTGGCGTCGGGCAGCTGGTCCTCGCGGAACACCGGGCTTTTGCCCGAAATTTGGCCCATGAACAGGAGAAAGTCCTTGAACGCCGCACCCTCCAGGCCGATCTGCAGGCCGGGCTGCCGACCATCTGGCCCGGCCTGGGCCTCGGGCGCGGCCAGAAGGCCCTGGGCCGCCAGCAGGCAAAGCAGCGCGGCTGCGGCAAGGCCGCAGGTACCCAGCATTCTGGTGCGTCCCAAGCAGAGGCTCCCCCCCTGGCCGCGGGAATTCCCCAGCGGGCCAAGGCTTCAGGTGCGTATCAATCGCGTGATGGTATCCGGTTTTGCGCCCAAGGGCAATTCACTCGGGCAGGGACGCCTGGCCCAGGAAATCGCCCAGGGCGCCCTCTGCGGTGAAGGGGAAGGTGCCGTGCCCGCGGATGAGTTCCCCGGACACGATGTAGGGCGAGCGTAACAGGTCGTCCGGGCGCACGCTCACCGTGCCCTCGGCGCGTACCTGCACGGGCTCGCGCAGGGTGAAGGAGCGGATGCGCAGGCTGCCCTGCTGGTATTCCAGGGCCAGGGCGGCGTCGCCCAGCCAGAGGCTGCCGGGCAGGGTCAGGGAGGTGCCGCGCAGGTCGAGCAGGCCCTTTTCCAGCAGGCCCTGTTCGCGCAGGAAGCGGCCCTCGCTGCGCAGGTCCACGCTGCCCTGGATGTCGCGGCGGCCCAGGCAGGCCAGGTTGACCTGGCCCTGGATGTCGAAGACACCGGAATCAAAAAACAGGAGCCTGGCCTCGCGGCCGCCGCTGTCCACGCGCAGGGCCAGAAGCGGGGTCACGCCCAGGCGCACGTCCACCCACTGCATCCGCGGCGAGACGCTCCAGCCCGGCGCCTCCACCGAGAAGCCGTTGACGCGGAAGCCCAGCGGCCCGGCACGGTCCACGTTCTGCCAGGACATGCGCAGGCCCGGATGGCTGGCGCCGTAGCGCTTCAGACCCAGGTCCCAGATGGTGTCCCAGGGCAGGTAGAGCACCAGCCCGGCCACCAGCCCGACGCACAGGGCCGCCAGACCCGCCTTGCCGAGCCCCAGCCAGCCCCCGGGCCGGGGGCAGGGGGCAGCGCCGTCTCCAGCTGGCCGTGTCTGCTCTGTGCTCATGGGCATCCCGGTCCTAGCGCGTCAGGACCAGCTCCAGGTCCACGCGCTTGTCGTTGTCCGCTCGGGGATAGATGTTCGCCGATTCAGTGGACAGCCCGGCCTGCAGGCGCAGGTCGCGCAGGACCTCCACCAGCTCGCGCAGGGTCAACCCCCGCGCCGTCAGGTTCAGGGCGCCCGGCCCCTGGAGAGACAGGGCGGGCTGGAGGCGCAGGCGCTCCGGCCCGATGCCCGCCAGGCGCGCCACCTGCTCCGCCGCCTGGAGCGGGGGCACCTCGCCCAGGGCCATGCGCCGGGTACGCAGCTCCATGACCTCCGCCGCCAGAGGGGCCACGGCCACATAGGTCTGCCCGGCCTCCTCATAGGCCTTCTCGGCCACGCGGGTGAAGGCCGAAAGCCCGGCCCAGGCCGAGATGAGACCGACGCTCCAGGCCAGCACCAGCAGCCGCCACAGGCGGCGCTGGGACGCGGCCGTGAGGTGCGTCAGACGCGCCATCCACCGCCAGGTCACTGGTCCTCCTTCGGTGGCGCGGCGCGGTTGCGGGCCTTCACCGCAAGTTCGAAGCGCAGCGGGGCATGGTTGGCGTCCACCGAGCGCACGGAGAAGGTGAAAAAACCCTCGGCCGCAAGTGCGGCCTGATAGCGGTCGAAATCTTCGCGGGTGACTACAGTGCCGCTGACCACGCCGCTCTGCGCGGCCATGGACACCGTGGTGATGCGCAGCCCCTCGGGCGCGCGCCGCGAGAGCGCGGCCAAAAGCTCCACCAGGTCCAGGCGTTGCGAGGCATCGGCCCGCAGCTTGCCCAGCTCGAACTGCAGCCGGCCGTAGGGCGACTTGCCCGGATCGCCGCCCAGGGCGCGCTTATAGACCTCATGCACGGCCTGCTCCAGGCGCAGGGCGCGGGTGTGCTCCTGCCACCAGCGCACCGCCTGCCCGGCGCAGAACAGCGCCCCGGCCACGGTGACGGCCAGCAGGATGCGGCCGTAGCGGCGGTGCTCGGCCTCGGGGAGGCACTGATGCCCGGTGTCGGCGTTGTTCTGCATGTTCACGTCATCCTGTCCGCGCGCCCAGCAATCACGGGCGTACGGACACAGAGGGTAGTGGATTCCCGCCCCCCGGTCCAGGGTGCTGTGCCGCCCCCTTGAGCCCGGGCAGGCCGGTGTGCTCGCGCAGCACCGGGATGAGCCCGCGCTCAAGGGGCCTGGCCCAGGCCGCCCCGCGCAGGAGCCCGCGGGCCCAGGCCCTGGTCCAGGGCGGGAATCCACTACCCTCTGTGTCCGTACGCCCGTGATTGCTGGGCGCGCGGACAGGATGACGTGAACATGCAG
>JANXYI010000444.1 GCA_025350085.1 Deltaproteobacteria bacterium | reverse complement strand
TCGCCGCCGGGGGCGATCTGGACCTGCTTTCCGCCAGGGCCTCCTGGTGGTGGCGCGACAAGGCATAGGGACGCGGCTTTCGCCCCAGGGCGAAACAATGACAACTGCTGGCCGCGTCCCTCTCAGAGGGTCGCGGCATTTTTTTTATGAACCGGAGGACTGAATGGACATTCGCCTGAAGCACTATGGAAAATGGCTCCCGGCCGACGTGCAGACCCCCATCAGCCTGTACCTGGGCCTGGTGGGCACGGCCCCGGGCATCCTGCTCGAAAGCGCCGAGGTCGACGGACGGCTGGGCCGCTACAGCCTCATCGCCTGGGACTTCCGCCTTTTGGCCGAGCAGAAGCACGGCAAGCTGGCACTCACCATCCGCGACGAGCGCCTGCGCGAGCTCTCGGCCCTGGACGGCCTGGACTACATGCAGGGCGTGCGCCAGCTGCTGCGCGCCATCGAGATCGAGCAGCCCAGCTACCGCGAGCCCCTGCCCGCGCTCACTCGCGCCCTATACGGCTACCTGGGCTACGGCATCGGCGGCATGCTGGAACCGAAGCTGAAGGCCGCCCTGCCGCCGGAAAAGGCCGAGACGCGCCTGGTGCTGCCCGGCCAGGTGGTGCTCTACGACCATTTGCGCCACCGCTGCTGCTACCTCTCCCTCGACGACAACGGCGGCCCCAAGCCCGCCAGGCTGGGCGACGCCGGGTCCTTTGAGCTGGAGGCCTTTGAGCCCACGGCTTCCCCGGGCCGCGAGGAGTACATGGACTGGGTGCGGAGGGCCAAGGAACTCATCACCGAGGGCGAGGGCATCCAGCTCGTGTTCTCGGTGCGTTTCGAGACGCCCTTTGCGGGCCAGCCCTTTGGCGTGTACCGCCGCCTGCGCCAGGCCAACCCCTCGCCGTTCATGTTCTTCATGCGCTTCGAGGACGAGACCCTGCTCGGAAGCTCGCCAGAGATGCTGGTGAAATGCGACGGCGGCAGGCTTGAGGTCCGGCCCATTGCCGGAACCCGCCCGCGCGGCGAGACCGAGGCCCTGGACATGGCCTTTGAGCGCGAGCTTTTGGCCGACCCCAAGGAACGCGCCGAGCACGTGATGCTGGTGGACCTCGGCCGCAACGACCTGGGCCGCATCGCCACACCGGGCAGCGTGGAGGTGGCCAAGTTCATGTGCGTGGAGCGCTTCTCCCACGTCATGCACCTGACCAGCTACGTGGAGGCCAACCTCAAGGACGGCCTGGACGCCTTCGACGTGCTCCAGGCCACCTTCCCGGCCGGCACCGTGGCCGGCGCTCCCAAGATCTGGGCCATGGAGACCATCGCCAAGGTGGAGAAGATCGACCGCGGGCCATACGCCGGGGCCATGGGCTGGCTGGGCCTGGGCAAGGGTCCGGTGCACCTGGGCACCGGGATCACCATCCGCAGCATGTGGATGCGCGACGGCGTGTGCTCCTGGCAGGCCGGGGCCGGGCTGGTCTACGACTCGGACCCGGAAAAAGAGTGGCTGGAGTGCAACAACAAGGCCCGCATCATCCGCGAGATTTTGTCCTCCAAGGGGGTTGGCGATGTTTTTGCTGATCGATAACTTCGACTCCTTCACCTTCAATCTGGTGCAGGCCTTCCAGCAGCTCGGGGCCGACCCGCTGGTGCTGCGCAACGACCGCCAGGAGCTGCTGGACCCGGCCTTTGTGGCCGGGCTGACGCGGGTGTGCCTGTCGCCTGGCCCGAGCCGCCCGGAGAACGCGGGCAATTGCCTGAAGTTCCTGGCCCTGCTGGAAAAGACCGGCATGGATGTGCCGACCCTGGGCGTGTGCCTGGGCCACCAGACCCTGGGCCACTTTGCCGGGGCCAGCGTTGTCCGGGCCGAGCGCATCATGCACGGCAAAACCTCGCCCGTGGAGCACGACAACACCGACGTCTTCGCCGGGCTGCCGAACCCCTTTGAGGTCTGCCGCTACCATTCCCTGCTGGTCCTGGCCCATGAGGCGCCCGAAAAGCTGCGCGTCACGGCCCGGACAGCCGAGGGCGAAGTCATGGGCATGTGCTATACCGACCGCCCCTGGTGCGGGGTGCAGTTCCACCCGGAGTCCATCCTGACTCCGGACGGGCCCAAGCTCCTGGCCAATTTCCTGAAACGCAGCAAACAGGCCGCCTGAAGGCCGGGGAGCGAATGATGGCCGAGAACATGCGCGACATCCTGGACACCCTGGGCAATGGGAGCGACCTGACCGCCGAACAGGCGGCCTTTGCCTTCGGCGAACTCTTCGAGGGCGACCTGAGCCCGGCCCAGGCCGGGGCCCTGCTCATGGGCCTGCGGGCCAAGGGCGAGACCCCGCTGGAGCTGGCCGCGGCGGCGACTGCGGGCCTGGCGCGCGCGCGCCTGGTCACCGGCCTGCCCCAGGACCGGCCCATCATCGACATCGTGGGCACCGGCGGCGACCGCTCCAACAGCTTCAACTGCTCCACTGCGGTCTCGCTGTACCTGGCGGCCCTGGGCCACCGCGTGGTCAAGCACGGCAACCGCGCCGTGTCCTCGTCCTCCGGCAGCGCCGACGCCCTCGAGGGCCTGGGCATCCGGCTGGACACCGGCCCGGACGAGGTGGCGGCAGAGCTGGCGCGCACGAGCTTCGTGTTTCTCTTCGCGCCCGGCTATCACCCGGCCTTTGCGCACATCGCGCCCGTGCGCCGGGAACTCGGCGTGCGCACCCTGTTCAACCTCATGGGCCCGCTTTTGAACCCTGCCCGGCCCTCGCACCAGCTCCTGGGCGTGGGCAGCAGGCGCGCGCTCCGGCTCGTGGCCGACACCCTGGCCCTCACCGCGCCGGAGCTGACCGCCTTTGTCATCCACGGAACCGTTGGCGACACCGGCGCGGGCGGCTTCGACGAGCTGACGCCCTTTGGCCCGGCCGAGGGTTTTGCCCTGGACCAAGGCCAGGTGACGCCGTTTAGCCTGGACCCACGCGAGTTCGGCATCCCGGACCACGACCCGGACCTGGTGCGCGTGGCCGACAAGCCCTCTGCCCTGGCCGCCTTGAGGGACGTCCTCACAGGCCGCGCCAATGCGGCCATGCAGGACATGACCGCGCTGAACCTGGGCGCTGCCCTGCACCTGGTCACGGGCCAAGACCTGTCCGGGTGCCTGCGCGAGGCCAGGCAGGCCGTGGCCGACGGCGCGGCCAGGGGCTTTGCCGGTGAATAGCATGCTCGAGCGCTTCCGCGAGGCGCAGCTGCCGGGCATCGCCCGCCTGCGCCAGCTGGCCCAGGCCGGGCAGCTGCCCGAGCCCCGGGTCTTCGCCGGTAACGGCGAGCGTCCGGGCTTTGCGCGGGCGCTCCGGACCGCTGGCCCGCCCGCGGTCATCGCCGAGTACAAACGCGCCTCGCCCTCGCGCGGGGTCATCAACCTGGAGCTGACCCCGGCGGGCGCGGCCCGCATGTATGCAGAGGGCGGAGCCGCGGCCTTCTCCGTACTCACCGAGGAGGCGCATTTCCAGGGCGACCTGCGCTTCCTGGACGACATGGCCTTTGCAGGCAGGTCCATGCTGCGCAAGGACTTCCTCATCGACCCGCTACAGGTGACCGAGACCGCGGCCACACCGGCCTCGGCGCTCCTGCTCATCATGCGCATGTTTTCCAGCACGGCCGAGGTGCGGGCCATGCTGGCCGAATGCGCGCGCTTCGGCCTGGAGGCCGTGTGCGAGGTCTTTGACGCCACCGACCTGGACATGGCGCGCTGGGCCGGGGCCGAGATCATCCAGGTCAACAACCGCGACCTGGACCGCCTGGTGACGGACCTCGGCATCTCGCGCCGCCTGGCGCCAATGAAGAACCCCGGCGAGCTGTGGATCAGCGCCTCGGGCCTGGACGCGCCGGAGCAGCTGACCGAGATGGCCGACCTGGGCTTTGACGCCGTACTCGTCGGCACCTCGCTCATGAGCCAAAGCGACCCTGGCGCGGCGCTGAAAAAGCTCACCGACGTGGCCTCTTCGCGCCGCGAGCAGAGAGGCAAACCGGCATGAACAAACTGCTGGTTAAAATCTGTGGGATGACCCGCGAGCAGGATGCCCTGCTCTGCGCCGGACTTGGCGCGGACCTGCTCGGCTTCATCTTCCACCCCGGCAGCCCGCGCAACACCACGCCGGAATTCCCGGCAGGCCTCAAGGTGCCTGGGGTGCGCAAGGTGGGCGTGTTCGTGGGGCAGAAGTCCATGGAGGCGCTGGGCATCATGGCCGCCGGGCGCCTGGACCTGGCGCAGCTCCACGGCGGCCAGAGCGAGTCCTTCTGCCAGGCCCTGGCCGCGCGCATGGGCCCGGAGCGCATCATCAAGGTGGTCTGGCCGGAAAAGGCCGTGAGCGCCGAGGCCTTCCAGGCCGAGCTCGACCGCTTCGCGCCCCATTGCGGCATGTTCCTGGCCGACGCAGGCAGCGGCGGCGGCGGGCACGGCCGGGAAATCGACCCTTCCGCAGGGGGTGATATTTTGGCCGCGGCCAAATTTCCGCGGCCCTGGCTGCTGGCTGGGGGCCTGGGCCCGGACAACGTTTCCCACATGCTTTCCCGGTTCGGGCCCGCAGGCCTGGACCTCAATTCCGGCGTGGAATCCGCGCCGGGCGTCAAGGATGAAACGAGGCTGCGCGCGGCATTTGACGCCATTGATGCGCTCAGGTGTGCGGCCCAAACGCAAGGGGTGACCCCGTGAAGAAAGGCTATTTCGGCGCATTCGGCGGGCAGTTCGTGCCTGAGCTGCTCATGCCGCCGCTGCTCGAGCTCGAGGAGGCCATGGAGCGCATCCTGCCCTCCCGGGAATTCCAGGACGAGCTCAAAAGCGAGCTGGCGCACTTCGTGGGTCGGCCCACGGCGCTCACCTTCTGCCCCAACCTCTCGCGCGACCTGGGCATCAGGCTCTGGCTCAAGCGCGAGGACCTGGCCCACGGCGGCGCGCACAAGGTCAACAACACCATCGGCCAGGCGCTGCTCTGCAAAAAGCTCGGCAAGACGCGCCTCTTGGCCGAGACCGGCGCAGGCCAGCACGGCGTGGCCACGGCGCTGGCTGCCGCGCGCTTCGGGCTGGACTGCGTCATCTACATGGGCGCGCTCGACGTGGAGCGCCAGAGCCTCAACGTGCGGCGCATGAAGCTCTTCGGCGCCGAGGTCGTGGCTGTCGAGTCAGGCACCAAGACCCTGAAGGACGCCATCAACGCCGCCCTGCGCGCCTGGATAGCGGAGCAGCAGACCACGCACTACTGCTTCGGCACCGCGGCCGGGCCGCACCCCTTTCCGCTCCTGGTGCGCGAGCTGCAGGCCGTGATCAGCCGCGAGGCGCGCGTGCAGATGCTGGCCCAGGCCGGTGCCCTGCCGGACTATGTCGTGGCCTGCGTGGGCGGCGGCAGCAACGCCATCGGCGCGTTCCACGAGTTCGTGCCCGACGCCTCGGTCAAGCTCGTGGGCGTGGAGGCGGCCGGGAGCGGCCAGCCCGGGGACTGGCACTCGGCCCCGCTGTCCAAGCAGGGCTCGCCCGGCGTGCTGCACGGCATGCATACCCAGCTCATCCAGACGCCTGACGGCCAGATCCTGCCCTCGCACTCCATCGCGCCGGGCTTGGACTATCCGGGCGTGGGCCCGGAGCACGCGGCCTACCAGGCCTCTGGCCGGGCCCAGTACGTGTCTGTCACCGACGACGTGGCCCTTGATGCCTTCGTCACCCTGTCGCGCCACGAGGGCATCATGCCCGCCCTGGAGAGCTCCCACGCGCTCGGCTGGGTGCTCAAAACGGCCAAGGACATGCAGCCCGGCAGCAACGTGGTGGTCTGCCTCTCCGGCCGGGGCGACAAGGACCTGGACATCGTCAACGACTACCTCGCCAAGAAGGCGTAGAGGCCCGACATGAGCACGAACATCCTGACCAAACGCATTGCCGCGGCGCGGGCCAAGGGCCGCCTCGGCCTGATCCCCTTCCTGCCCGCAGGCTACCCGGACAAGAACCGCTTCTGGGACGAGATCGACGCGCTCGACGAAAGCGGCGCGGACATCATCGAGATCGGCATGCCCTTTTCCGACCCCGTGGCCGACGGACCCGTGGTCGAGCACGCGAGCCTCAAGTGCCTGGACGCGGGCGTGAACCTCTCGTGGATTCTCTCCGAACTGGCCGCGAGGAAAGGCCGCTACAAGGCCGGGTTGGTGCTCATGGGCTACCTGAACCCGGTTTTGCAGTACGGCCTGGAACGCTTCGGCCGCGACGCCTCCTCGGCCGGGGTGCACGGGGTCATCCTGGCCGACGTGCCCTTTGAGGAGTCCGGCCCCATCCGCGCGGCCTTCGACCCCTGCGGCCTGGTGCTCATTCCCCTGGTGGGCCTGAACACCACGCCCGGGCGCATGGCGCTCTACGCCCGCGAGGGCCGGGGCTTTGTCTACTTTGTGTCGGTCCTTGGCACCACGGGCGTACGCTCGGCCTTTGACACCGGCCTGCCGGAGACCATCCGCACGGGCCTGGCCGCGGCCAAGGCCGCCTTCGACATCCCCGTGGCCCTGGGCTTCGGGCTCAAGCACCCGGACCAGCTCAAGGCGCTCGACGGCCTGGTGGACGCCGCCGTGTTCGGCAGCGCGCTCATCCGGCACATCGACGCGGGCGGGGACAGTAAGGGTTTTATGCAGGTCTGGAAGTAGGGGAGAACCGGGGGAGGCGCTGCCCCCCCCGCACCCCCACTGCCAAAGGGACGCGTCCCTTTGGAATCCCATTATGGCGAAAGGGCCAGGGACGAGTGGAACTCGTCCCTGGCCCTTTCGCTTGATGAGGGGGTCCGGGGGGCGATGAAACCCCGAAGGGGCCCCCCCGGCCGCCGGAGGCATCCCCACAAAAAAACGGGGCGAGGAGCTGAACACTCCCCGCCCCGTCGGCGTTTCAGGCTGGATAAAAGGCTAGAGCTTGCAGGCCGTCTTGAGGTCAGCCGCAGCGTCGGTCTTCTCCCAGGTGAATTCCGGCAGCTCGCGGCCAAAGTGGCCGTAGTTGGTGGTCAGACGGTAGATGGGCCGACGCAGGTCGAGCCGCTTCAGGATGTAGTAGGGGCGCAGGTCGAACACTTCACGCACGGCCTTGGTCAGCACGTCGTCGGCCACATTGCCGGTGCCGTGGGTGGTGCAGACAACGGAGACCGGCTCGGCCACGCCGATGGCGTAGGCGATCTGGACCTCGGCGATATCGCCCAGGCCCGCGGCCACGATGTTCTTGGCCACGTAGCGCGCCATGTACGCGCCCGAGCGGTCGACCTTGGAGGGGTCCTTGCCGGAGAAGGCGCCGCCGCCGTGGGCTCCCGCGCCGCCGTAGGTATCCTGGATGATCTTGCGGCCAGTGAGGCCGCAGTCGCCCACGGGTCCGCCGATGACGAAGCGGCCGGTGGGGTTCACGTAGATCTTCAGTTTGTCGTCAATGAGATTCTGCGGCAGCGTGGCGTAGATGACCTCTTTCTTGATGGCCTCCACCAGATCGCCGTGGGTGATGGTCTCGTCATGCTGGGCCGAGACGACCACGTTGTCGATGCGCACGGGCTTGCCCTTCTCGTATTCCACGGCCACCTGGGTCTTGCCGTCCGGGCGCAGGAACTTCAAAATGCCCTGCTTGCGCACAAAGGTCAGGCGCTGGGACAGCTGATGCGCGTAGTAGATGGGCGCGGGCATCAGCGTGGGGGTTTCCTTACTGGCGAAGCCGAACATCATGCCCTGGTCGCCTGCACCCTGGTCCTCGGGCTTCACGCGGTCCACGCCCTGGGCGATGTCCGCGCTCTGCTTGTCGATGGAGGACATGACCGCGCAGGTGGCGTAGTCATAGCCCATCTCGGAGCTGTTGTAGCCAATCTCCTTCACGGTCTCGCGCACGATGGTCGGCAGGTCGGCGTAGGCGCTGGTGGTGATCTCGCCGGCGATGAAGGCCATGCCGGTGGTCACGAGCGTTTCGCAGGCCACGCGGGATTTCGGGTCCGGCCCGATAAGGGCGTCCAGGACCGCGTCGGAGATGGCGTCAGCCACCTTGTCCGGGTGTCCCTCGGTGACGGACTCGGACGTGAACATGTAACGGCTTTTCGGTGAAATCATGCAAGTCCTCCAGTATATCAGGTAAGATTTGGATCAGCGGGCCGCCTCGGGCCTGTTGGCGGCATCCACTCGAATCACCCTGGGCCTGTGCCCGGGAATCTCCCCGGGCTCAAGCTCCAGGTATGTCGCTAAAATGACTCTCTGCCCCACCGCGCCCTTGTGGGCCGCGGCGCCGTTCAGGCAGACCTCGCCGGGGTCGCCGGGGATGGCGTAGGTGGTCAGCCGCTCCCCGTTGACCAGGTTGTACACGTCGACGCGCTCATAGGGCAGGATGCCCACCGCTTCGAGCAGGGCCGTGTCCACGGAGATGCTGCCCTCGTAGTCCAGGTTCACCGAGGTGAGGGTGGCTCCGTGGATCTTGGCGCTTAAAAAGGTACGTCTGGGCAACGGCTCTTACACCTCCAGCAGAATGTTGTCTATAAGGCGCACCCGGCCCATGAACACGGCCACGGCCAGAAGCGTGGGCGCTCCCACGCGGGCCACTGGGACCAGGGATTCCGGGTGCACCAGCTCTACATAATCCAGGCGCGCCTCAGGCAGCTTTTCGGCCAGGTACGCGCGGAACATAAGGCCCAGCCGGGCCGCGTCAAGCTCGCCGCCATTGACCGCGGCCTGCACCAGTTCGAGCCCCTGGCGGATGGCCGGGGCCTGGGCGCGCTCCTGTGGCATAAGATAAACATTGCGCGAGCTCATGGCCAGACCGCCGGGCTCACGAAATATGGGCCGGCCCACGATGGTCACGCCCAGCTCCAGGTCCCGCACCATGCGCCGGATGATGGCCAGCTGCTGCCAGTCCTTCTGGCCGAACACGGCCCAGTCCGGTCGCACGAGCCCGAAAAGTTTCGCGACCACGGTGCACACGCCCCGGAAATGCCCGGGCCGCGCGGCGCCGCAGAGCCCCTTGGCCAGCTCCGGCACCGTGACCCAGGTGGCGTGGTCCGGCTGGTACATGGCTTGCGGCTCGGGCGCGAAGACCAGGTCCACGCCGTGTTCCTCGGCCAGAGAGAGATCGCGTGGCAGGTCGCGCGGGTAGCGCTCCAGGTCCTCGTTTGGGCCGAACTGTGTGGGATTGACGAAGATGCTCAGCACCAACTTGTCGGCCAGGGTGCGCGCATGGTCAAGGAGCGAGAGATGCCCGGCGTGCAGAAAGCCCATGGTCGGCACCAGGGCTATGGTGAGGCCCTGAGCGCGCCACGACTGGCAGTGCTGGCGGAGGAGTAAGGGGTCGGCGAGGTGGTCCATGGGGCTCTCGGGGTCGTTTCGAAAGCAGCCATGGCACGAACCCCTGGCGCTGTCCACAGATATTTCCGGGCCCGGTTTGGCAGGCCCTTGTGCTGCGTCCCGGCTCGGGTTAGACAGACGCCCATGCGCTCGCCAGCCGACATCCTTGCCGCCACCCTCGCCGACAGAAACGTCCGCCTGACCAGGCAGGACCTGATCGACCTGGAGCACGCGCTCAAGGACGGGGTGCGCGAGTTCCTGCCGTTTTCGTCCTACAGCCTGTTCTTCCCGCGCGAGGGCGACGGCTGCCCGGCGCTCCACTACGACCCAAAGGCCCGGGAGCTGACGCTGCCGCTGACCCTGCACGGCGAGACCCTGGGCGTGTTCGTGGCCCGCGGGGTGCGCCTGGCGGCGCCAAAGGCCCTGCCGCCCTATCTCCTGCGCCTGGCCCAGGCCGTGCTGGAGAAGCTGCTGCTCTACAAGCGCGGCGTCACCGACGCCCTGACCGGCCTGTCCAGCCGCGGGTATTTCCTGGACAGCCTGACCCAGGAGATCGACCTCATCCAGCACAGCCTGCAGGCCACCACCGGCGGCCGCTCCGACCCCGAGCTGCAAGGCTTCAGCGCCTCGCTCGGCCTCATCCTGCTCGACTTGGACTCCTTCCAGTGGATCAACGAACGCTACGGCTACCTGGTGGGCGACAGCATCAACGCCCAGGTGGGCCGGGCCATTGCCGGGGTCTGCCCGGGCCCGGTCACGGCCGCGCGCCTGCACAACGACACCTTTGCCCTGCTCATCCCGGACGCCAGCCCCAAGACCTGCCAGGAGCTGGCCGAGCAGGCGCGCCAGGCCATCGCGGCCTTGAGCTTCCAGGACGAGGTCACGGGCGACCGCATCGGGGTCTCGGCCAGCCTGGGCTACGCCAACTATCCCCAGAGCCTGCGCGGGCGGCAGTTCCAGCGCACCCCGCGCGAGCAGGCGCGCATCCTCATGCGCGCGGCGGCCAAGGCCGTGGGCACCTCCAAGGACCACGGCCGCAACCGGGTCTTCGGCTTCGGCGACATCGTCCGGTCCGGCGGGCGCGTTCTCGAGGTGCTGCCCATGCAGCGCCTGGCCGTGAGCCTGGGCCGCGGCGTGGGCGCCCAGGAGGGCCTGCGCTACCTCGTCTGGTCGCCCCGGTTCCAGCAGCGCAGCTTCGAGGCCCGGCTGTCCGAGGACGAGCGCCTGCACGGCCGTCCGCCCGCCCTGTACAAGGGCGAGATCGTGCTGGCCGAGGTGCAGGAGGACCTGTCCTTTGCCGAGCTGCTCCACACGGGCGACCCGGCCTGGGTTCCGGAACCCGGCGACCGGCTGACCCTGATCCAGGAGCGCGACAGCCTCTTTGCCGCCGAGGCCGACGCCGTAGCCGGGGCCAGCCGCGACATGCTCACCGGGCTCTACGGCTACCGCGACTTCCTGGCCTTTTTCGCCCGGGCGCGCGGCCGCTCGGAGCGCTTCTGCGTGCTGCTCACGCGCATTGTGACACCCCATGTTGAGCGCCATTCCGAGCTCCTGGCCGAGCACCCGTTGGAGGCCCCAGGCTCCCGCCCTGGCGGGCTGCAGCAGCGCCTGGACGCGGCCGTGGCCCAGGTGGCGGCCCTGGCCGAGGGCATTTTCCTGCCCGGTTCAGGCGCCAAGCCCGCCGGGCCCAAGCCGGGCGGCAAGGCCGCGCGCGCGGCAGGCGGACGCTTCGGCCTGGGCGGGCTGGTACATTTCCTGCCCGGCGCGGACCCGGCGGAGCTGGAGCAACGCGCGCTGGAATTCTGCCGCCAGGCCTCGGCCGAGTTTGGCCTGGACCTGGCCGTGGGCCTGGCCCATTACCCCTTCCTGCATTTGCCCAAGGCCGATGCCCTGGACAACGCGCGCAAGGCCCTGGAGCACGCCCTGCTCCTGCCCGTCCCGCGCGTGGCCGTGTTCGGCAGCCTGTCGCTCAACGTCGCCGCGGACCGCCTGTTCGCCGAGGGCGACCTCTACGCCGCGGTGGAGGAGTTCAAGCTGGCGCTGTTGGCCGACCCGGACAACATGCTGGCGCGCAATTCGCTGGGCATCTGCTACGCCCAGCTGGGCAAGGCCGACCTGGCCCGGCGCGAGTTCGAGCAGGTGGTGGCGGCAGAGGCGGACAACGTCATGGCCCACTACAACCTGGGCTGGGCCTGTCAGCGCCTGGACGAGATCGCCGCCGCCCGCGCGGCCTACGAGCGCTGCCTGTCACTGGACCCCGGCCACGGCTTCAGCCTGGTGCGCCTGGGCTCCCTGGCCGAGGCCGCTGGCGACCTGTCCTCGGCCGAGGACCTGTACCAGAAGGCGCTTGAAACCCCGGGCATCGAGGCCGCGGCCCTGCGCCCGCTGGCGCGCGTGGCCCTGGCCCAAGGCGATCCTGACCGGGCGCGCGAATGCCTGCACCTGGCCCTTTCAGCCAACCACAACGACGCGCTGGCCCTGCACATGCTGGCGCGGCTGTACCTGGACGGAGGCGAAGACCCGCAGATCGCCGAGGTGCTGGCCCGGCAGGCCGCGGCGCTCATGCCCGAGCGCCAGGAGTTCTGGGACACCCTGGTGCAGGCCCTGAACCTCCAGGGCCGTCATGAGGACGCCCGCAAGGCCGAGGCGCGCGGCCACGCTTAAACAGCACCCGCCCGCCCAAGGAGACCCCATGCCGACCACCGTGTTCGTGCCGCTGTCCACGCAGCTTCTGGCCTTTGCCGTGCTCATGCAGTTCGTGGCCATCATGGCCGTCATCTGGCGCGGGCTGCTGGGCCTCCCGCAGCTCAGCACGCGCCGGCCGCGCTGGCCCTTCATCCCGCTTGTCCTGGGCTGCGGTGCGGGCGTCTGGTACGCCATCATCCAGCAGGACCTGGTCTTTGGCGCGGCCCAGGGCCTGGCCCTGTTCCTGGGCTTCTGCCTCATCAACAGCACGCGGGGCGAACAAACCGGCATCACCGAGGCGGGCCTGAGCCGACGCGAACGGCGCGCGGCCAAACGCGGAGAGTCCACTGGTGGCTAACCCCGGCGGGCTTAAGCCCGTGCTCAAGGGCCTAGCCCTTTTGGCCGTATTCGGGGGGCTCGTGCTCCTGGCGCGCAGCCTCGGCCTGGAAGGCCACCTCACGGACCGCCAGTGGATTCTGGGCCAGGTGCAGGGCCACGGCCTGGCCGGGGTGCTCTTCTTCCTGGCCATCACCGCCCTGACCACGGGCCTGGGCATCCCCCGGCAGATCACGGCCTTTCTCGGCGGCTACGCCTTTGGCTGGTTCTGGGGCACCATCCTGGCCACCCTGGGCACGGCCGTCGGCTGCGCCATGGACTTTGCCGTGGCCCGGTACCTGGGCCGCGACTTCGTGCTGGCGCGCTTCGACCGCCGCGCCGCCAAGCTCGACGCCTTCCTGCGCACCGGGCCCTTCCGCACCACCCTGGCCATCCGCCTGTTTCCCGTGGGCCACAACATGCTCACGAACCTGGCCGCGGGCGTCACCAGCATCCCGGCCCTGCCCTTCATCCTGGGCTCGGCCGCGGGCTACCTGCCGCAGAACCTCGTCTTCGCCATCTTCGGAGGCGGCATAAATGCCGAGTCCGGCCTGGGCCAGACCCTGTCCATCGGCCTGAGCGTGGCCCTGCTGGCCGTTGCCACCTGGCTCGGACTGTCCGTGTACCGCGCCTTCAAGCGCGAAGGAATGGACCTGGAAGAGACCGAATAGCCTCCGGCGGCCAGGGGTGCTGCCCCTGGACCCCGCCGGGGGAAATGATTTCCCCCGGACCCCCTCATGCAAGCGAAAGGGCTTGGTCCGAGCGTCGCTCGGAC
>JANXYI010000435.1 GCA_025350085.1 Deltaproteobacteria bacterium | reverse complement strand
TCGGCGGCAAGGCCGTGGGCAAGGCTACGGCCTGGAGGGATGTGCCCACCCCGGCCCTGTAAAGCACGTTCGACCTGAAGCTTGAGGCGGCTCCCGGAACGGTCCGGGGGCCGCCATTTTCATTGACCAGCCTTGCAGCGGGCCTGCTGCGCGTAGTCGGACCGTGACACGCAGGCCCGGCCCCGCGGGCATGGACTCGCGCGCAGGGTCAGTGTATGCCTTCGGGCCGGGCGGCCCTCATTTCGCCAGCCCCGGCCCGACGTTCGACAGCAAAGACCAGCAAGGAAGGTAGCCCGTGAGTCTTGAGCTCCTCGACCAGTTCCACGACCCGGCCCTGTGCAAGAGCGTGCTCGCGCAGCTCTGCGCCACGCTCGACGGACGCCCCCTGCGCTTCATGGAGGTCTGCGGCACACATACCGTGGCCATCTTCCGCAGCGGCCTGCGCTCAATCCTGCCCAAGGAGATCATCCATCTTTCCGGCCCGGGCTGCCCGGTCTGCGTGACCCACGAGTCCGAGGTCAACGCCTTCCTCGACCTGGCCGAGAACCCCAAGGTCATCATCGCCACCTTTGGCGACCTCATGCGCGTGCCCGGCAGCAAGAGCCGCACCCTGAAGGCCGCCCAGGCCGACGTCGCGCGGGTGGAGGTGGTCTATTCCCCGCCCGATGCCCTCAGGATCGCGGCCGAGAACCCGGATGCCATCGTGGTCTTCCTGGGCGTGGGTTTTGAGACCACGGCCCCGGGCGTGGCCGCCAGCCTGAAGATGGCCAAGGCCCAGGGCATCACCAACTACCGCGTGTTGTCCTTCCACAAGCTGGTGCCCCCGGCCTTGGATGCCCTGTTGTCCGACCCGGACACGGACATCGACGCCTTCATCATGCCCGGCCACGTCTCGGCCATCATCGGGCTGGCGCCGTACCTGCCCGTGGCCAGCCGCTACGGCAAGTCCGCGGCCATCGCCGGGTTCGAGCCGCTCGACATCCTCCAGGCCCTGCTCTTCCTGGCCGAGTGCAAGCGTGACGGACGCGCGGAAGTCGTCAACCTGTACCGCCGCGTGGTGCGCGACGAGGGCAATGCCAAGGCCCGGGCCATGCTGGACGAGACCTTCAAGCCTTCCGACGCCCTGTGGCGCGGCATCGGCAACATCCCGGGCTCGGGCCTGGAGATCAACGACAAGTACGCCGCCTTTGACGCCAAGCGCGAGTTCGGCATCACCATCACCGAATGCCCGCCCCTGCCCGGCTGCAAGTGCGGCGACGTGCTCAAGGGCAAAATGGCCCCGAACCTCTGTCCGCTCTTCGGCAAGGCTTGCACCCCCGCGAAACCCGTCGGCCCGTGCATGGTCTCCACCGAGGGCTCCTGCGCGGCCTACTTCAAATACCAGGTGGACTAGCTGATGAGCGACAAGGTACTCCTCGACTACGGTTCCGGCGGCAAGGCCTCGGCGCGGCTCATCGGCGAGCTGTTTTTGAAGAACTTCGACAACCCCGAGCTGCGGCGCATGAACGACGGCGCGGTGCTGAATGTCTCCGGCCGCATCGCGGTCTCCACCGACACCTTCACCGTGGACCCGATCTTTTTCCCCGGCGGCGACATCGGCGCGCTGTCCGTGCACGGCACGGTGAACGACGTGGCCATGATGGGCGCGGTGCCGAAATACCTCACCTGCGGCTTCCTCATCGAGGAAGGCCTGCCCATGTCCGACCTCACGCGCATCGTGGAGTCCCTCGGTGCGGCCGCGCGCGAGGCCGGGGTCTGGGTGGTCACGGGCGACACCAAGGTGGTTCCCAAAGGGGCCGCGGACAAGATCTTCATCAACACCACGGGCATCGGTGAGGTCATAGTGGACCCCGCGCCTGCCGGCGACCTGGCCCGGCCCGGCGACGCGGTCCTCATCAGCGGCACCTTGGGCGACCACGGCCTGGCGATCCTGTCCACGCGCCAGGGCCTGGCCTTTGAGACCCCGGTGGTGTCCGACTGCGCCAGCCTGAACCACATCATCATCGAACTGCTCCAGACCGTGCCGGACGTGCACGTGCTGCGCGATCCCACGCGCGGCGGGCTGGCCACCACCCTGAACGAGATCGCGCTGGCCTCGAACGTCACCTGCGAGATCGAGGAGGGCGCCATCCCGGTGCGGCCCGAGGTGCAGGGCGGCTGCTCGCTGCTGGGGCTGGACCCGCTGTATCTGGCCAACGAGGGCAAGTTCATCTGCATCCTGCCCGAAGCTCAGGCCGAGGCAGCGCTCACTCTCATGCGCGCCAACCCGCTGGGCAAGGACGCCAAGCGCATCGGCACGATCATCGCCAACGAGAAGGCCGGGCAGCCGGGCCGGGTGCTGCTCAAGACCGGCCTGGGCGGGAAAAGGCTCTTGGGTATGCTCGAAGGGGAGCAGCTGCCGCGCATCTGCTAGCCACGCAGACGAGACAACGAACGCGAACCGCCCGGTTTCCGAAAGGAGGCCGGGCGGTTTTTGGTGCGGATTGTAAGCCCCGCGCCGCGCCCGCCCCAAATACCCCGCATTACGTGGGCGAATTCGCCATTGACGCCGCGCATTGGCCATGCTATCAAGGCACCATGGATAAATTGGGCGCAGCGTTCTCCGGAATCGTGCGCCACCCACCCGGCCCTGCAACCCCCCAGAGGACTGGATGAGAAAGATTGCATTCCGTTTGTCGGCGATACTGGTTGTATTGGTCATAAGCTATTCTGGCTATTATGCCTATGCCCAGGCAAAGCATGTCAAGTACGTCACGCGTGCATTGTCCAGCTGCTCCGCCCGGACAGCCATTGTCCTGACCCATGCCAACCACGATTTCGACAGCCTTTCCCGGGCCATCCGCAATGTCAGCGAGGCCATCACCTACATTGACGGCGTCGTGAACGATGTCCATATCCATTCGGACGGCAGTGTGCATTTCGATGACGAGCAGACCTTCGCCTACATGAAGCTTTGCGGCGACACCCTGCGCACGGAAAAGTCCTTTCTGGAAGCGGTCGGCGAACTCGGCAGCCTGTCTGCTGCACAGCCGGTGCGCCAGGGGGGCGGCAAGGCCCTGGCCGACGCGCAACTGGGAGCCTCTGTGCGCAGTGAGCGCGCCTTTGATGAGCTCCTGGCCCGGCACAAGCTGCTGCGCGAGGCCCTGACCGAGATCCGCAACGAGAACGCCGCCATCAGCAGCGAATTCCCGCCCGGCGCCCTGGTGGACATCGGCGCCATTGAGCATGCCCAGCGTGAACTGGATCTGTTCCTGACGAAGACCAAGTCGTAACGCTTCGTTCGCGCCTGCTGCACCAGGCTCCCTGCGCAGCCGGACCGGGCCTTGCGCGCCTTCAGCCCACTGCCACAAATCCCACGCCCGCCTGATACCCTTGCGCCAGGAGCCAGGCCGCGATCTCCTCGCGCGCCCCGCGTGAGCCGACATTGGTCAGGAGAAAAGGGGCGTCAACGCTGTAGGCCGGAACGGCCTCGCGCGGCAGCACCGGGACGCCGTGCACGCTCTGCCCGATCTTGCTTGGGTCGATGTCCACATAGGACTCGATCTCCAGCCCCATCTCCAGCAGGTGCGCGAGCTTCTGCCTGCTCACCCGGCCCGCGCCCCAGACCCAGACGCGCGGGTGCTGCGGGTTGTTCTCCATGAGCCAGCGCCACAGATACTGGGCCTTGATGCGTGCAAAGGCGTCCAGGCTGTAGGCCTCATGCGTGCGCGAGAGCCGGGTGGCCGGGTCGTTCCAGATGAGGATCTCCTCCGGCACCTTGCCCGCGCGGGCCCCGCGCTCCAGCCAGCGCAGCCACATCTCGTAGTCCTCGGGAAACGGCTTGGCCCCGGTGTTCTCCCGCGCACCGCCCAGGCAATCATAGACCGCGCGCCGGAACATCACCGAGGGGTTGGCCAGCGGCGCCTCCACGAAGCGGTTGACGCTGATGGCCTCGGGCGTTTCGAGCGTGTTCAGCCAGTCCACATACACGGCGTAGCCCTCGCGCGTGCCTCTGTCGCCGCCGAAGCGCACCCGGCCTGTGACCAGGTCGAGCGTCGGGTCCGCGTCGAGCTGCGCGGCTTGCAACTCCAGGCGCCGGGGCAGGCAGAGGTCGTCGGCGTCCATGCGCGCGATGTACGGCGCACAGCTGGCTTCCACGGCAGCGTTCCCCGCCAGGGCCACGCCGGTGTGCGGCTGGCGCAGGGCCCGGATGCGGCTCTCGCGTCCGTCGCGCGCGTCGCGCCGGGCATAGGCGCAGAGCACGTCCCAGGTGGAGTCCGTGCTGCCGTCGTCCACGGCCAGGATCTCGAAGTCAGCCAATGTCTGGGCCAGCAGGCTGTCGAGGGCCGCGGGCAGCGTGGCCGCTGCATTGCGGCAGGGCAGAATGACGCTGACCCTGGGGCTGGCCTTGGGGGGCATGGCGTTACTGCCTGTCAGGGTCCGTCTGCCGGTCAGGGTCAGCGGCCCGGCGCTCGGTCACGGCGATCTTGAGGCGGCACACGCCGCAGACCCCGGTGCTGGTGGGCGAGGCGCAGGTGGTGCAGGGCGCCACGGCCCGGCCCTGGTCCTTGTCCACCTGGGCAAAGGCCGGGCGGCCGCGCTTGAGGAAGCCGTCGTAGAAGGCGATCTTGGTGCCCGGGCTGGTGTACTCCAGGTCGGACCAGAGCTTCTTGTGCCCGGTGAAGGTGGCCCCGGAGCTGTACGGGCAGGGCGCGGTGTGGATCTCGATGCCGTTCAAAAAGGCGTAGCAGGCGGTCTCGAACTCGGTCAGGCGGTAGAGCGGCTTGATCTTGCGTGCAAAGCCGCTTTCAGCCGCCAGGCACGGGCCCTGGTCCGAGAGATAGCCTGCGTCCCAGCGCAGGGTGTTGGCGAACAGCCGCGCCACCTCGTCGTCCAGGTTGTGGCCCGTGGCCAGCACCTGGAAGCCGTCAGTGAGCGCCACGCGGTTGAACCAGTGGCGTTTTATTTTGCCGCAGGCCGAGCAGATCGGGCGGTGGATGTACTGTTTCACGTCCGGGATGGGCAGGCCCTCTTTGATGAGTTCCACCACCTTGAGCTTGAGCCCGCGGGCCGTGCAGAAGTTTTCGACCTTGGCCCGCGCCGCCGCGGAGGACACCGGGATGCCCAGGTCCACATGCAGGCCGGTGACGTCATAGCCCTGGCGCGAGAGCTCGAGCATGAGGCTGAGCGAGTCCTTGCCGCCGGACAGGGCCACGAGTACGCGCTCGCCGGGGTTGATGAGCCCATGGTGGCGGATGGCCTTGTCCACCTGGCCGGTGAAGTATTCGGCGAAGCAGGCGCGGCAGCAGGCGGTGTTGTGGCTCGGCAGGTCGATCTCCGCCGGGGCCTTGCATTTGCGGCATTTCATGGCTGGCCCCTATCCCGTGGAGATGACTTTGCGGATGCGGATCTCATCGCCGTCCTGCAGCCGGCAGTCCGGGGTGAGCAGCATGTCTCCGCGGATGACCAGCGCGTCGTTCACGCGCAGACCCAGGCGCTGTTGCAGCAAAAGCACGGTTTTCAGGCGCTCGAAGTGCAGGGTCTCGTTGTCGGGCTCGATAAATACGGTGATCATGGTCTCCGGGTCTCCTTGGCATTCGTGAGGCAGACGTGCGCATATCGGCCCCGGATGTCAAGTCTGAGGTGGAGGGAGTCAAGGCCGGGAGCAGGCGCCGAGTTGTTGCGCGGCGCACAATCCTTGTTGACCACGGCCGGAAACAGGATATACAGATCAAGTAAGAGGGTCCAATGCCCACAGGAGCCAAGTCATGAGTGACCGCAAGCCCAAAATCCTTGTCGTGGATGACGAGAAGCACATCCGCATGCTCTACCAGGAGGAACTGGAGACCGAGGGCTATGAGGTGGCGACCTCGGACGGGGCCGAGGCCATCGAGAGCGTGCTGGCGCGCGAGAAGCCGATAGTAGTCATCCTGGACATCCGCCTTGGGCCCGGGCTCTCCGGCCTGGACCTTCTGCAGACCATCCGCAGCATGGACAGCAGGCTGCCCGTGATCCTGTGCACCGCCTACGACAGCTTCCAGCACGACCTCAAATCCATTGCCGCGGACTTCTACGTGGTCAAGTCCGTGGACCTGTCCGAGCTCAAGGACAAGGTCAGGCAAGCCCTGGCGCGCAGCACTGCACTCACGCGCTAGCG
>JANXYI010000340.1 GCA_025350085.1 Deltaproteobacteria bacterium | reverse complement strand
GGCGGCAAGTCTGGCTGGATCTACCGCGGGAAAGTGGCGACAAGCCCGCCCGAGCCTTCCCAGCAGGGCGGCAATCTCTTCGGCAGCTCCGGCAGCAACATCCAGGTCAGCGAGGCTGACAGCGCGCGCAGCATGCGGGGCCTGAGTGAGCAGGAGGCGGCCAAGGCGGCCGGACGGCCGCCGCGCCCGGCCGCAGAGTACAAGCAGGCCCTGGACAGGATTCTGGCCGAGAAGGTGGACAAGAAGGAGCTGGAAAACTTCCTCAAGACTGGCCACATCGGCGAGTATGCGAAATAGGGGGCTCGTCATGAACGCCAAACACTGCCTTTCCGCCCTCTTCCTGTCCGCCGCCCTGGGCCTGCTGCTTCTGCTGCCCACCCTGGCCCCGGCCGCCGGGTTCCTGGACTTCCTGGACCCCAGCACCAAGGAGGGCAAGATGCTCTCCGGCGCCAAGAGCGTGCTTTCGAGCTCGCAGCAGCTGGACTACAAGAGCGAGCGCATCATCGGCGAGAACCTGGCCATCGAGGGCCTGCGCCGCTACGGCATGCCGGTGCAGAACCAGAAGCTGCAGCACTACGTGAACCTCGTGGGCCTCTCCGTGGCCATGAACTCCCCCCGGCCGGACATCCCCTACCGCTTCGTGGTGCTGGACTCGGGCGTGCAGAACGCCTTTGCCTGTCCCGGCGGCATCATCTTCGTCACCTCGGCGCTCATGCAGACCGTGCAGAGCGAGTCGCAGCTGGCGGGCATCCTGGCCCACGAGGTGGCGCACGTGGCGCACCGCCATGCGCTGAAATCCATCCAGCGCTCGCAGTTCTTCTCCGGCGTGGGCCAGATCACGGCCGCGAACATGAAGGGCGACAAGGGCGCGCAGTTCGAGAGCATGATCGGCGACCTGCAGAACGTGCTCTTTGACAAGGGCCTGGACCAGAACATGGAGTTTGAAGCCGACGCCACGGCCATGGAGACCACCTACCGCACCGGCTACAACCCGGCGGGCCTCATGGAGTCGCTGCAGGCCCTGCAAAGGCTGGAGGCCAGTTCGCCGAACAAGAAGGGCTCCTGGTTCTCCACGCACCCGCCGCTGGCCTCGCGCATCGCCAAGAACCAGGCGCAGCTGAAGAAGTACCCGGACGCGGCCTCGCTGGCCGTTCTGGCCGACCGCTACAAGTCCCAGGCCCGCTAGGGCACTGGTTTGCGCACCAAGGGGCGGGGGTCAGCAGGCCTCCGCCCCTTACTTTTGCGCGCATTGCAACAGCGCACAACCGCAGCAGCCCCCCTAAAGATCAGGCCGCCTCAGGCCGATAAGAGGGGTGAAAACGCCTGCAACGCCATACGGAGACCCCCCATGTCGAAGAAACTGCTCCACGCCACAGGATTCGGCAGGACCCACCAGCTCATCACCGAGGGCCGCTGCGACGAGGCCAGGGAGCTGCTCAAGGCCCTGCAGGACGAGTACATCGCCCTGGTGGACGAGAACGAGGCCCTGAAGCAGCAGATCATCGAGGTGGCCCAGGTCCTGGACATGGCCGAGTGCATGGAGTTCGACGGCCAGAAGTACTGGCTCACGGACGAGCTGCGCCACAAGGGCCCCTACTGCCAGCTCTGCTACGACCGCGACGGCCTGCTCATGCGCCTGCAGAAGCAGCAGCGCCACTGGAAGTGCCAGTGCTGCGGCAACGTGTTCGTGGACGCCAAGGCCATCAAGGAAAACGCCGCCAAGCGCGTTTTCCCCGTGGCCGTGCCCCGGCCGCCCATCCCGCTGTTCATGAAATAGACGGCAAACCGCAGAAATGAGAAGGGCCGCAGAGTAATCCGCGGCCCTTTTGCTTGGCATATGGCGACCTGTCATCTGGAACAGGTCCGCATCCCTTCGCCCCCTAGGCGATGGCTTCGGGTGTCGGTTTCAGTGCCGGGCGAACCGGCTTTTCCAAAAACATCTGCGCCAAGGTGCGATAGAGCGGCTGCGGACAGACCAGCTTGGACACTGCGAAGGCGATCAGCGCCACGCTCATCATCGGCAGGGTCATGCTCTGATCGCTGGTCATTTCCATGACAATGACCACAGCAGTGAGGGGAGCCTGCACCACCCCGGTGAAATAGCCGACCATGCCCAGGATGACAAAGGCCGCCAGGGGCGTACCCGGCACCAGTTCCGACAAGCTCGCGCCCAGCCCGGCACCGACCGAAAGCGAGGGCGCAAAGATGCCCCCCGGAATGCCGCTGATGTAGGACAAGAGGTTTGCGCCGAATTTCATCAGTCCAAAGGCGAGGGGCAGGTCGCTTCTTCCCTCCAGCAGGCCCCTGGCCTCTTCATAGCCGGTGCCGTAGACTGTGGAGTTGGAGGCATAGCCGAGGGCGGCCAGGCCCAGGCCGCACAGCAAGGCGAACAGGACAGGATGGGACTTGATCAAAGCACCCGTTCGGCCAGGTACCCCACGGGAAAACGCAATGAGCAGACGGGCGAACAACCCGCCGAGAATGCCGCCAACCACTCCGCACAAAAGGACCGGCCGCCAGGCCAGGGCCAGCTCCAGCACCACGTTTGTCCGGCCAAAATAGTTGTAATTGCCGACGAGCGCCATGGAGGCGAAACCGGCAATGATCACAGCGGTCAGCACCATCCCGCTGGTCTTTTCCTCGAATGATTTCGACAGCTCCTCAATGGCGAACACGATTCCGGCCAGGGGTGTGTTGAAGGCGGCGGCTATGCCTGCCGCCCCGCCAGCCAGGATGAGCTTGCGGCCCGTATCCCGGTACGGCAGACGCTTCCAGCGGCCGAAGAAGTGCATGATGGCCACGCCGACCTGCACCGTTGGCCCCTCGCGGCCGACCGATGCCCCTCCGCACAAAGCCAGGCCGGTCAACACGATCTTGCCTGCGGCCACGCGCAGGGACAGGACGCTCCGGCGTTCGGACCATTCAAGATTCAACGCGGCAATGGCCTGGGGGATGCCGCTGCCTTCGGCGCCTGGGACCACATTGCGGGTCAGCCAGACCACGGCGGCGAAGCTCACCGGCGTGATGATGAAGGCCAACAGCGGATGGGCCGCAACGAGCGTCGAGAAGACTTGTCCTCCGGCCGCACTGGTTTTAGCGAACAAGATGGCGGCCAGCGCGACCAGCACAGCGGCACACCAGAACGCCAGGCGCTGGAGCAGGCGCTGAGACAACGCAATGGGATGACGGACCAAACGGAAAAGATGCTGCACGC
>JANXYI010000334.1 GCA_025350085.1 Deltaproteobacteria bacterium | reverse complement strand
CTGGACACCCTGCTCACGGCCAACACCTTCCACACCGGCGACCACATCCGCGTGGTCCTCTGCGCCAGCTGGTTTCCGGGCATGGCGCGCAACCTCCAGACCGGGGAGAACGAGGCCGTGTCCGCTGCCATGCGCACCGCGCGCGTCACCGTGCACCACGACGCCGCGCACCCCAGCCGCCTCATCATGCCGGTGCTGCCCGAACCGGCGCAGGCCGACCACAAGGACAGTGCAACGGCGCGCTGAAAAGCCCCCCGGCATCCGCTCGGCGGACTACTGCCCGTCCAGGATGAACCCGGCCACGGCCTGCACCACCTGCTCCTCGATGCCGAAGTAGCCGTGCGCGCTCATGGCCTCGCAGACGTCGGATTTGGCGGGCAGGCCGCCCTCGAAGAGCAGCCGCTCCTTGCGCGGGGAGGCCGTGAGCAGCTCCATGATCCGGGCCGTGTCCTCGGGCGGGGTGACGTGGCAGGTGTCCGAACCGTGGGCCACCACCAGCGCCGGGACCGCGACCCTGGGCAGCCCGGCGTCGAGCACCCCGCGCGAACGCCAGGCAATGTCCCAGCTCCGGGCGCTCCTGGTCACGCTGGAGGTCAGCACCACGCCGCCGATCCCATCCCCCAGATTGGCCGCGCCCCAGGCTGCGGACAGGGTGCCCATGCTGGTGCCCGCCAGCCAGGGCTTGAAGCCGTAGCGTTCGCGCAGATGCAGGGCCAGGGCGCGGATGTCGGCCAGGTGCTCGTCCGAGAAGCGGAAGCGCGGGCTCAGACCGCCGGGCTGATCGGAAGGCGCGTCCACCACGGCCACCACCAGGCCATGCCCGGCGAACAGGCGCCGCGAACGCACCAGGAAGTTGCCTGCGCGCCGGATCACGGCCCGGCCGTTTTGCTCCTCCACGCCCAGGTTGCCGTTCCCGCCAGCCAGGAGGATCACCGCGGCGAGCGGCCTGTCCGGCGCCAGCAGGACCACGGGCAGCGTGACCCCGGGCCGCGTAGGCAGCGCCAGATAGGTCTCGGCCAGGGCCGGGTCCAGGGATGCGGGAACGGCCGGCGAGGCAAAGGCCGCCTTGGTGCGCCCCTCCAGCTCCGAGGGCGAGCGGGCCAGGGCGCTGTCCATTGAGAACAGCAGCGGCCAAAACAGCAGATGGCAGAACAGCAACTGGCAGAACAGCAGGCAGGGCAAGGCAGGCGTCCGGGGCATGGTCCCTCCGTGGTCTGGGTCCGGCTAGCCCGCAGCATAGGGGCTTTGGCCGGGGTCCGCAATCATTGCCAAAAGCCGCGCACGCCCCTTGTCTTCCGCGCTGAACCGTGTATTTTTGCGGGAAACACAGGAGGCCCTATGCGCCGCAAGTTCCTCGTCCCCGCACTGACCCTGGCCCTCTGCTTCAGCCTCTCCGCCCCGGCCCTGGCCGCAGGGCCGCAGACACCCACGGAGACCTCACCCAAGGCTGCGCCCAAGGACAAGCCCAGCCTGGAGGACGTGTTGACCTACATCAACCTCTTCGGCTACGGCGAGATGATGCAGATCTCCGTGGACCAGCAGGTGGCGGCCATCCTGGCCAGCATGGGCGCGCAGCACGAGGACGTGCCGCCGCAGGCGCAGGCGGTCATCCAGCAGGAGCTGCGCAAGGAGCTCAAGGGGGCCACCACAAGCGCCCTGCGCGAGATGGCCAAGGTCTTCCAGCGCTACCTGAACAAGGCCGACGTGGACTACCTCATCAGCGTGGGCCGCGACCCGCGCATGCAGAAGGTGGTGAAGCTGCAGCCCAGGATGGCCAAGGATCTGGAGACCGTGGGCGAGGGACTGGCCGCGGACGTGTACCGCCGGGCCGCGCCCAGGATCGAGGAGCGGCTCCAGCAGCTGGAGGGCGGGGAGAACATTTAGGCGCGACGGGCTACAGCAGCCCCGCCTCCTGAAAACTGAAGTGACTGCCCTGGCAGACCACCAGGTGATCCAGCACGCGCAGGCCGAGCTCCTGGGCCGCGCGGTTGATGCGCCGGGTCAGCTCCAGGTCGGCCTGGGACGGCTTGGGGTCGCCGCCGGGATGGTTGTGGGCCAAAATCACGCCCGAGGCCTGGTGCTTGAGGGCCAGCGTCAGCACCTCGCGCGGGTACACCGTGGTCTCGTCCACCGTGCCGCGGCCCACGCGCTCCCAGGCCATGAGCCGGTTCTTGTTGTCCACCAGCGCCACCCAGAACTCCTCCACCGGTAAATGCCCGATGCGCGCCCGCGCGGCCTCGGCCACCAGCTCCGGTCCGGAGAAGACCTGCCGTTCGCGCACCGGGGCCTCGCCCAGGCGGGCAAAGACCTCGCTTATGAGCGCCCAGTGCCCGGCCAGCGCCTCGCCAAAGCCCTGCACCGCGCACAGCGCCTCGGGCGCGGCCTGGATGACCTCGCGCAGGGAGCCGAAGTGCGCCACCAGCGCCTTGGCCAGGGGCTTGGTGTCGCGCCGGGGCAGCACTTGGCCCAGCAGCAGCTCCAGCAGCTCGTAGTCGGCCAGGGCCTTGGGCTCGCTGAGCAGCCTCTCGCGCAGGCGCTGGCGGTGCCCCAGGTAGTGCGGTGCGCTTTCTGCGGCCTTGAGAGCCGTGGAAGCTGATTTTTTGGCCGGGCTCACGCACGCCTTCCTGTCTGGACCTGGGGCGCGGCTACAGTCGCGCCGCCGGGCCTGGGCTGCATGAGCGCGGCCAGCTCGGCCACGTAGGACTCCAGGGCGTCGTCCGGCCGCCTGGTGCCGCCGATGACCCCCAGGTTGGCGTCCAGCGTCAGCTCGATGATCCGGGCGATGCCCGAGCGGCCCAGGCGCTGGGCCATTTTGGTCAGGGCGGGCTTGTCGGCCGGGCGCATGCGCACCTTGGCGCCCTCGCCCTCGTGCAAGAGCCACAGCTGGCGCGCCTGCCAGGCCACATAGCCCAGGAGCTGGAACAGGATCTTGTCGCCCGCGGGCCGCAAATGGTCGTCCAGCACCCGCGCCCAGACCTCGCGCGCGGCGCGCGGGTTCTGCGCGGACTCGGACAGCGCGCGCATGAAATCGAAAAACTCCATGTCCCCGTGCGGCGCGATGAGCTGGGCCAGCTCCGGGGTAATCACGCGGCTGTCTGCGGCCGCCAGTTCGATCTTGTCCAGCTCCAGGCCCGCGGCCAGGCCGTCGCGCGGCAGGGCCTCCACCAGGGCGCGCCGGGCCGCGGCTTCGAGGCTCAGGCCGTGCTCGGCGGCCCAGGCGTCGAGGAATTTCGGGAGCGCGGCGTCGGTCAGGCCCGGTGACTCCCAGATCCACTTGCGCTCAACTGCCATCTGCCAAAAGGCGCGCCGGGGCAGGAAATTGGGGATGGCCGACTTGCCCTCCTTCCAGGCGCCCTCCAGGCAGAACACGGGCAGCACGGTGCTGGCCGTATTCTTCAGCCCCTCGCCCAGGCGGTCCCAGACCTCGGCCTTGAGGGCCTCGGCCCGGCGCAACAGCAGCACAGTGGGCGTGGAGAAGAGGTTCTGGGTGGTCAGCTCGCCCCAATAGCCCGGGGGAAAGGGCTCCTCGTCGCCCCAGAAGACCTTGCGGGCGCAACCCTTGCCCAGCGCTGCGGCCAGCACCATTACCTGGCGGCGCAGGAGCTCGGCGTCCGGGCACACGAGGAAGCGGTGGCCGTGGCGGGCCGAGGATTGGCTGGCCGAGGATTGCTTGGCCGAGGATTGGTTGGCCGGCGGCCGGAGCATGGATGGGCTCCTAGTAGTTCTGGGTCATCAGGTCGGCCATGCGGCGCACAGCCAGGTCCGTCACGCGCTGATCCGCGCCCTCGGAGTCGCCGGGGAAAAACGATTCGTTCTGGTTCTGCTCGCCGGAATCCCACAGGAGCGCGCCGTCGCCCGCGCGGTGCACGCGGAAGATCATGGTCAGCCCGGTGCTGAGCTTGAGCGACTGGTCCTGCTGTCCGGCCACGGCGGTCTGACGGGTGAACTTCTTGATGACCACGGTGAGCAGGCTTGTGGCCTTGTCCTTGTCCGCCCAGGTCACGAGCCTGCGCCGGGTCAGCTCGTCGCGGATGAGCGAGCGCAGGCGGGGCTCCAGCCAGGGTTCGATGGTCGGGTTCTCCACCCGCAGCAGGGCCATTTTGCGAAAGGCCGGGTCCAGGCGCGAGATCGCGCCCTCGTCGGCCTGGCCGGTGAAGCTGTAGCCGCAGCCCGAAAGGGCCAGGGTCATCGCCAGGAGCAGGGCCAGGCCCAGATACCGCATCACGCCGCGCATGGCACCTCCCGCGCTTTGCTTACCCTGCCACCACGTTCACCAGCTTGCCCGGCACCACGATGAGCTTCCTGATGCTCTTGCCTTCCAGGTGCCTGAGCACGTTCTCATGGGTCATGGCAAACTCGCGCACCGCGTCCTGGTCCGCGCCAGCCGGCACCATGAGCCTGCCGCGCACCTTGCCGTTGACCTGCACCACCAGCTCGATCTCGTCCTGGACCAGGGCCGCTTCGTCATGGTCCGGCCAGGACAGCGTGGCCAGGTGCTCGCGGTGGCCCATGCGGCCCCAGAGTTCCTCGCACAGGTGCGGGGCCACGGGCGAGAGCAGGGTCAGCACCGTGGACAGGGCCGAGGACAGCACCCCTGCGCCCACGGGGGAGCCAAGGAGGCCGTCCTTCTGCGCGTACATCTCGTTGACCAGCTCCATGAGTGCGGCAATGGCCGTGTTGAACTGGAACCTGTTCTCCATGGCCCGGGTGACCTTACGCACGGTGTCGTGCTCGCGGCGCCGCAGGTCCCGCGCCGGGCCGGAAAGCTCGCCGCCCAGTTCAGAGACAGGCGCCACCGGCCCCAAAGGCTTGAGCACGCCCGCGTCGGCGAGCTCCTCGGCCAGGCGCCAGACGCGGGAGAGGAAGCGGTACGCGCCCTCGATGCCTGCGTCGCTCCATTCCAGGTCCTTTTCCGGCGGGGAGGCAAAGAGGATGAACAGGCGCGTGGCGTCGGCGCCGTAGCGCTCGATCATGGAGTTCGGGTCCACCACGTTGCCCTTGCTCTTGCTCATCTTGGCCCCGTCTTTCAGCACCATGCCCTGGGTCAGCAGGTGCCGGAAGGGCTCGGCCTGGTCGGTGTAGCCCAGGTCGCGCAGCACCTTCACGAAGAAGCGGGAGTACAAAAGGTGCAGAATGGCGTGCTCGATGCCGCCGATGTACAGGTCAACGGGCATCCAGTACTTGAGCGCCGCGGGGTCAAAGGCCGCCTGGTCGTTGCGGGCGCTCGTGTAGCGCAGGAAGTACCAGCTGGACTCCATGAAGGTGTCCATGGTGTCGCACTCGCGCTTGGCCGCACCGCCGCACTTGGGGCAGCTGGTGTTCACGAAGCTGTCCAGCATGGGCAGGGGCGAGCGGCCGTCCTCGCGCGCCTGCGCGTCCTCGGGCAGGCGCACGGGCAGGTCGTTTTCTGGCACGGGCACCATGCCGCAGCACTCGCAGTGGACCACCGGGATGGGCGCGCCCCAGAAGCGCTGGCGGGAGATGCCCCAGTCGCGCAGCCGGTAGTTCACCGTGGGCGTGCCCAGGCCGGAGGCGCCCAGGTGCTCCACGATGGCCAGCTTGGCCTGGTCGTTTTGCAGGCCGTCGAAGGCCCCGGAGTTCACCAGCACTCCGGGATCGACATAGGCCGAGGTCATGGTGGACGCATCAAGGGCCTCGACTCCCTTATTGCTGGGGGGCTG